>NZ_CBDNNH010000024.1:0-12103 GCF_965318445.1 Anaerosinus sp.
TTGATGAATACATAAATTTTTATAACACGAAAAGATTACAGAAAAACCTAAAAGGTCTGACTCCGATAGAATATCGAAATCAGACCCTAGTTGCATAAAATTTTTAGTTTTTCATCTGTCTACTTGACAGGGTGCAGTTCAAATTTTATGTAGTGCGGGCTTCTTTTCCCTATATTATTAATAATTTTATTCTATTATACATTAGAAAAATAAGTCTATATATAAACTTTCTTTAAGATAAATTTATTCACCAATACAAAAAGCCTCCGCATACTACGGAGGCCTAAAATTCATGGTGACACACCGGGGAATCGAACCCCGAACCTACTGATTAAGAGTCAGTTGCTCTGCCAGTTGAGCTAGTGAGTCAGTTAACTTACTCATATATAATATACCCTTTAATAAAAAAAATCAATAGATAAATTAAAAAATTATTAAAATATTAATCTTTATGATAAACATAGAAATTTAGTAAACATGATATTGTTTCCAAGGAATTTGTTCTATCTTAATTGTTTTTAAAAAATCAACAATGTCTTTTCTGCCAACAAAGCGAGGAACACCTTGCTCGTTTTGAGACATTAAAATAATCGGCATATTCGGAAAAAAAGCCGCATAATTTTGTCTAGCCTCTATTGCCGTAACAGTATACCGTGTTACATGCGGTTTAACAGAGATAATAGCAAAAGTTACCCCTTGCTCTTTGATAACTGCACCATTTATAACCATAATTTTTCCTTTCGTCTTAATAATAGTTGTATTTTAACAAAATTTTATTATAAAATCAAACAACATCTTGCTAGAACATATGTTTTGTGTTATGATGTTTTTAAATCGAACATTTGTTCTTATTGGAGGTCATATAATGAAATTACTAACAATTACCCTTTGCTCAATTTTTTTATGGTTCATGGCTCCTTCTACTATTTCTAACGCTTATCTTCAAGGTAATACTTTTACAACAATTGAAGTAAGACAAGGCGACGACCTATGGAACATTGCAAAAAGATATTCCAGTGAAAAAGATGATATTCGCGACTTGGTTTTTGCTATTATAGAATTAAATCATTTAGATAAAAATGCACATATTTTTCCTGGACAAACAATTAAAATTCCTTTAATAAAATAGGCTTAAACGAAAAAACCTCCTGATAAATCTTTTATCAGGAGGTTTTTCACTACTTAATTATTTTACTTTTACACTTAGTTCTAATGCTTTTTCAAAAAATTCACTAGGAACATACGTTACTCCATTGATCATCTGAGGAGCGTCATCTAAAACTATGCGCATTTTATTTTTCCCATAGTCATGACTATCAATCGTTAAGGTTGCAAATTGTGGTCCTTTTAATAGCTCCGCAGATTTACTATCTTCTTTCCAAGAAACAGTATACCCAAATTTCTCTGCAATCTGACGCAATGGCAATAAAATCTTTTCATTTTTTACAATCGCCCGTGTAGAAATCACTTGATTATTCCCTTTAATTATAATGCTATTATCTAAAAGCTCAACTGTAATATCTGGTTTCTTATTTAAAATCACAGCTTTTTCTGCTACTGCTTGTCCTGGTAAACTTAATGTCATCGCTTTATACCAAACAAGTAATTCATCACCAGCACTAATATTTTTTGCATCAGCTAAAATATCATTTTTTATTGTGACTAAACGATCACCATTAGAGCAAAGTACTCTGACACCGTCTTGAATTTTTTCAACTTCTCTCACTTGCATATATAAACCATTTTCATCATTATCCCCAACAACAATCGCCTTAGCAAATCCAATTGGCGGAATACTCCTCGTCATTCTTCCATCATAATACACAGAGACCGATGAATGTTCTTTTAACGTAGAAAAATCTAAATTTTCTCCAGTTTTTCCATTTAAAATATAACTTTCATCCGTAACCCTTAAAATAAGATTTTTATATGTTCCTTCGCCACTAATTGCAATAGAATCTTTATCAATAGAATCAATTATGCCAATCGTATTAAAAATATTATTACTTCTTTCTTCAACAGCTTGGGCAAATACAGTATTTGCGCTAATCATCATAAAAATAAGTAACAGTACTATAGATAATTTTTTCATTTTAACAACCTCTCTTTACTATTATATATCTACAATAGCAATAAACTCCTAATTTCGCAACAAGAATTTTTCTCCATAATTATGTATAATTAATAACCTAGTCCCATTAACGCTAGCGAAACTATACTTAATAAAGCGAGAAACGCCATAATTAAAACGGCATTTTTCTTTCCCCTCGGTGTAGACTTAAACAACTGGATTAATGATAAATTCTGTCCATTTGTTGTTTTTTTCATTTCATCATGCCAGCCTTTTAATGATAGTAAGCAAACGCACAAAGCGATAAGAACTGCAATAAACACATTAATTCTCCTTTTATTTTTATATAAAAATCTTATAACACTAAGAAAATTCCTGAACGATCATAGACCCCTTTTTTCATTTTACTGTAGCTTTTAACGCTTCATCCAAATCAGCAATAATATCTTGCACATCTTCAATACCTATTGAAAGTCTAATTAAATCTGGCTGCACACCTGCACTTTCTAGTTGCTCTGGTGTTAATTGTGAATGTGTTGTGCTAGCAGGATGAATAACTAATGATTTTGCATCACCTACATTCGCAAGTAAAGAAAATAATTTCAAAGAATTAATAAATTTCTTTCCGGCCTCTAAACCGCCTTTTATACCAAAAGTAAAAATTGCACCTGCACCTTTTGGGCAATATTTCTTTGCCTTATCAAATTGTTTATCACCAGAAAGACTAGGATAGCTAACCCAACTAACAAGTTCATGTGATTGTAAAAATTCAGCTACTTTTAATGCATTTTCAGCATGTCTTTGCATACGAAGGTGTAGTGTTTCCAATCCAACTAAAAACATAAAACTATTAAATGGGCTTAAACAAGCACCTAAATCTCTAAGCATTTGCACTCTTAGTCTAGTAATAAATGCTGCTGCTCCTACATCTTTTGCATAATTTAACCCATGATAGCTTGGATCCGGCGCATTAATTAGTGGAAAATTCCCCTTTGTCCAATCAAATTTTCCTGCATCAATAACAACGCCGCCCATAGATGTACCATGTCCGCCAAGAAACTTCGTTGCTGAATGAATCACTACATCTGCACCAAAATCAATCGGTCGACATAAATAAGGAGTGGCAAATGTACTATCAACAATTAATGGAATATTATGTTCATGCGCAATTTTAGCTACGGCTTCAATATCTAAAATATCTGCTTTAGGATTGCCAATCACCTCAGCATAAATCGCCTTGGTTTTTGAAGTAATTGCTTTTGCAAAATTCTCAGGATTTTCTGCATCTACAAAATTCACGTGTATTCCATACCGCGGTAAATTATAAGCAAACATATTATATGTACCACCATATAAAGTAGAAGCACTGACTATTTCATCACCAGCTTCAGCAATATTGAGAATTGATGCAAAAATAGCTGCATGTCCAGATGCAAAAGCTAAAGCCGCTATTCCATTTTCTAATAAAGCGATTCTTTTTTCAAATACATCGGTCGTCGGATTCATAAGTCTAGTATAAATATTTCCAGGTTCCTTTAATTCAAATAAATTTGCAGCATGTTCTACATCCCGAAAATTATACGCCGTGGTCTGATAAATTGGAACAGCTCTTGACCCTGTTGCTGGATCTGCCTCTTGTCCTCCGTGTACAGCTAAGGTAGCAAATTTTAAGTTCTCTGGTAATGTCATCTATAAATCCCTCCCAAATTTTATCCTACAATATATCAACATATTAAATAAAAATATACTTAGTTATGATTTATCATACAACATTGCTTATAGGTTTGTCAATATAATTCATATATGTTTTATATGTTTTATTTCTTTTTGCCTTTTCCAGAAAGATATCCAAAAATCAATACAAGTCCAACAATTGTTATCGGAATTAGGAATGTTAATGCATGAGAAACTGAATTTAAATAACTCCCAATGATTTTATCGTGTACAATCATTGATCCCGCTGTCCAAGCTAAAATTCCAGCACCAACATAAACTAATATTGGATAATCTTCCATCCATCTACCGATCCATTTGCTTCCCCAAACTACAATCGGAACACTAATTAATAATCCAATAACAACGAGTAAAAAGTCACCATGCGCTGCTCCTGCAATGGCTAATACGTTATCAATTCCCATCACAGCATCCGCAATGATGATAGTTTTAATTGCCCCCCAAAATCCAGTTGAAGAATCAACGTGTTCAGTATGTTCTTCTTTTTTTAATAATTTACATGCCACAGGAATAAGTACTAACCCACCTAATGCTTGCAAATAAGGAATTGTTAAAAGCCATACTGCACATAAAGTCATTAAAGTACGAATAACAATTGCGCCTAAAGTTCCTAAATAAATTGCTTTATTCTTTTTCTTTCTGGGTAAATTTCTTGCGGCTAATGCGATAACAACAGCATTATCTCCTGCCAAAACCAAATCTAAAATTACTATAGATAAAACTGATGATAAAAACTCCATATGCATATCCCCTTTTTATAAAATTAATTTTAGTATTAACGCTTTTTAATAATTATTATTCCTGTCAAAAATAGTCACTAATAAAGCAGAGAAGTAGTCAAATAAATGAAAAAGACTTTTAGTATAACCTTTAAGGTTATACTAAAAGTCTCACTAATTGAATCAAAATTCAACGATATAGCCAGCCATGTTATGCATGACAGGATTGTTGACTATATCTATCTAGCTACTCCCCTTTAGAATACTCTATGCCACGTATTTTACATTATCATTCCTATATTGTCAATAATAACTACAAATCATTTAAAAGTAATTTTGCACCAATAGCCAAGAATAAAATACCTAGTACATGTTGCCAACCAAAGTGTAATTGTTTTAAGCCAAATAATCCAAAATAATCAATAACCCCAGCCATCAATACTTGTCCAATAATAATAGCAGTCGTCGCATTTGCAGCACCTAATTTAGGTATACTTAATGCTACTAGATAAATGATAAAAACGCTAATAACGCCTCCTAAATAACTATACCAAGGCGCTTGATTAATATTAGAAAAACTTCCATCACCCAATTTAATTCCAAACAACATTAAAAACAAAACAATAACAGCTATTACATGAACAATAAAAGTAGCCTCCCATATCCCGATAACCTTTCCTAAAGAGGCATTAATACTACCTTGAATAGCCATCAATACACCTGACAATCCGGCTAATAAAAGCGACCCCAATGTTATTGAAGTAGTGTCTCCCATATTTGTACTCCCCTAAAAAAGAATTTTATTTTATCTTCTCCATCAAAACATAAATCATCCATACAAATTTTACATATGCTAAAAATTGAAAAAGAAAGGGAAAAAGCTCTTCATTTAAAAAAGAGCTTTTTCCCCTTTAATCAACTATATAAACAACAACATCACGACGTCCAAATTCCAATGCTTCGCGATGACTATCAAAAGCCAAATCTATACGATTGCCTTTTATTGATCCCCCAACATCGTCAGCAATAGCATAACCATACCCTGGTATATATAATCTAGTTCCAAGAGGAATAAATGAAGGGTCAACCGCAACAAGCCCTTTACGCAAAAAACTTCCTCTAGAAGTATATTGAGAATTTCCTGGATCATATGCACTATATGCAGACGCATTCATAAAAAATGATCTCATATTTCGGTTTACAATTGGCTCTGCTCTTTTCATTACTGCTAATGTCGCATCCCCTACAATGCCATCTGGAATCATTTTATGTGCCAGTTGAAAGTCTTTCACTGCATTTAACGTATTATTACCAAAAACTCCATCAACTGCATCTGCATAAAAACCTAATTCCATCAATATTGTTTGCACTGTCCTTACCGATTCTCCACGCATTCCATATTTAACTATAAAAGGCTGTGCCTTGATTTGCCCACTTTCCTTCTTTAGTTCTCCGTTTTCTTGTTCTAATTTTTTACCAAGTGAATTATCTTCTGTTTCAGCAACTTCTTTACTTTGTTTCTTTTTATCTTTGCTAGAATTGTGCGTTGATTCGGTGTGGGATGAGTTTACGGTATTTTCTTTCGTTTTCTTTTGATTATCAGTTCCAGCAAATACAATTGCATTTATCGAAAAAGTAACTATAATCAAAATAACAAAGATACGAGAAAATTTTTTCAAATAAACCACCTCTCCTTAATTATTTGCAAAACATCATCACAAATTTTCCTATAGATTATACTATATAATTCATTGTTTAGTCAAAATTTCTCAAAATACAAAAGCCCTTACTTGTAAATATATATCTACAAATAAGGGCCTTGCTATTTTAATAAATAATATAATTATTACTACACGTAGGGGTAAAGTCTATATTATTTATTAAATAATATTTCTTTTATAAACTTCATACAACGCTTTTAATTCTTGAACCTTATCATACATTTCAACTTGCAAACCAGAAGCAGTTGCAAAATCACCTTCCACTAAAGCAGATGAAATAAGCGTAAATAAAGATTTTTCTTCAATTGAATCTTTTGCTAAATAACAACGTAATTCATTTACTTTCGTCCAATTAAATACATCTTGATCTGTATAAAAATCAGAATCAACCTCTTTACAAGCTCTAATAATGGATAAATTCTCTGGAATAATTCTGCTTATTAATTCTGTTTTCCAACGAGTTAATGCACCTGCAACGAAAGCGGAGATAATTTCTTCACGTAATGCACCACCAGCAGTCAATACAGCACGTTTTTCTGGATACAATTCCATCGCACTCATATTTTCCCATACAGTAGCAGGTGGAGCTCCAAACAATCGATTACGCTCTTCTTCTGTGTAATCTTCAAATACATCTTCTTCACTACGATATGCACGATCTTTTTCTAGATAAAATCCTTCTGCACCAGCTTCTTTAGAAAGTTCAGCTAACAATTCATCTGTAGTTTTTGTTACTGCAGCTTTTACACCATCTAGAATAGCAGAATAAACAGCAGCTAACGTAACATAAGTATTTGTGAATGGATTACATGCCCGTAATTCAAAACGAGTTGCCATTGGATTTTCTACATCACGAACTAAACCAGCTAAAATAGTTCTATTTCGGGAAGGAACTTCTGGAGTATGGCCAAGGGATGTAACAATACAAACTGGTGCTTCAAACCCTGGTTTTAAACGATTTAATGAATCATTTGTAGCGGATACAAATGGATTAATCACTTCATAATTTTTAAGTAATCCCATAATTGCACCATAACCGATAGCACTCATGAAATCTTTTTTCATTTCAGTTGGTGCAAATAGATTTACTATTTTACCTGATTTCAATTTTGCCATGATGCAGAAATGAGTATGTTCGCCATTACCAGCAAGGCCAATCATCGGTTTTGCTTGGAAAGTTACTTCAAGACCGTTTTCACGGAAAACTTCTTTCACCAAAGTACGAACTAACAATTCATTATCCGCAGCTTGCAAAGCATCTGCATATTTCCAGTCAATTTCAATCTGTTCGCAAACATGTGTTAAGTTACCAGATTCATCAATATGGGCTTTAATTCCACCAACTTCTTTATGTCCCATTTCAGCACCAAGCTCATATTGATCTAATATTAATACAGCTTGCTCTAATGCCGTACGGACTGCGCCACGAGTACGTTGCCAATATTGTTCTTGCATAACTTGTGAAGCAGACATTTCTGTGATTTCCGCTTCAGCAAGCGGAGTTTTTACCCAAAATTCTAATTCAGTTGCAGATGTAAATAAAATATCTTCTACATCATTACCATTAATGTGATCCAATCCAGAAATATGAGGATTTTGCTTAAATGCTGCTAATAATTCAGTTTTCACATATTCTAACGTACCTGCTAAAATAGAGCGAGAATCTACTTTTTTACCATCATGAATCAAAAATGCAGGAATACGTAAAGTTCCTACAGGTTTACCTGTAACTTCATCATAATGTTCAAAATTATAATCAACAATCCACTTCACACTAGGATCAACCGGCATATCAACTTTTGCGTTATTCAAAGTAGCAATACCAGTTAAAACAACTGAAGAACCATCGGTTTGAACCGCACTACCAGAATAAAAGCCATCCATGTCTTTAAGAAAAATACTTACTGGAATTTTTTCGTCAGTATCATTACCAGCTAAATCAATACCAACAATAGACACAAATTTAATTTCAGGATGCGCTTTTAGCATATTACTTACTTCTTCTTTAGGAGTGTTCGCGGGAATTACATACAATAAATCATTCATCATAAATATCACCTCTAAAAAAATTTAAACTACCAGATACATAAAATAAAAAAACCACATGACAAAACAACCAATAATATATGTACAAACAAAATACATAATAATATCGTATTATCATCTGGCACCATTGCCTATATTTATTAAATTTTCTATAAATATAGGATAGCACACCTATTATCATTTGTCTATACTTTTTTATTTTTTAATGATTAAATCTGGTCTCTAAAGAAATAAAGAATTTGGAGTCATGGCTTTATTCACTTCTTCTACTCACATAAATTTTAACAGCATGTAAACTATTAAAATTTATGTGAGTAGAAGAAGTGAATGCTCCATCTGAATCAACTTTTACTCTGTAAAATCTAGTATGTAATTACTCTCATCTACCGGTAATTCTTCTACCGTTTTTAATTTTCGCTCAATTGTTCGCGTTTTTCTTGCTGCTGTATCAATAACGTTGCTCGCCTCCTGTAGTTTTTTATTTGTCTTTTCTAATAAATCACCAAATTTACCAAACTCAGTTTTAACTGCACCTAATATTGACCAAACTTCTGAACTCCTCTTTTCTATCGCTAAAGTTCTAAAGCCAATTTGTAAACTGTTCAGTAATGCAGCTAAAGTTGTTGGTCCCGTAACAATAATTTTATATTTTTGCATTAAAAATTCGCATAATCCTGGACGACGCAATACCTCTGCATATAATCCTTCAATTGGCAAAAAGAGAATAGCAAACTCAGTTGTATATGGGACACAAACATATTTATTCTTTATATCTTTCGCTTCACTCTTTATACGATTCTCTATAGATTTTGCGCACTCTTCAATTAAAGCAGTATCTGCTTTATCTTGTGCATCTAATAATCGTTGATAATCCTCTTGAGGAAACTTAGCATCGATCGGCAGCCATACAGAACCTTCATGAATATGTTTTCCTGGCAACTTTATTGCAAACTCTACTCTTTCACAGCTATTAGGAATCGTTGCAACATTTTTTTCATATTGCTCAATTGTCAATATCTGCTCAAGCAAATTGTCCAATTGAAATTCTCCCCAAATTCCACGTGTTTTTACATTTGATAAAACTCTTTTTAAATCACCAACACCATTTGCCAAGGTTTTCATTTCGCCTAAACCTTTATGTACTTGTTCTAACCGCTCACTGACTAATTGAAAGCTCTCTCCTAATCTTTTTTCTAAGGTAGCATGCAATTTTTCATCAACTACTTTACGCATTTCTTCAAGTTGGTTATTATTATCATTTTGTAAATGCCTTAACTGTACAATAATACTATCTTTTAGTTTATCAAACTTTTTTTCGTTCATATCTGCTAAAGCATTTAATTGCTTCGCAAAAACCTCTAACTGATTTAATTCAGCTGTGTTAGATTCATTCATTCTCTTAATTAGAGACTCATTAAAATTATTTAATTGAGAAAAAAGTTCTTGTCTTAATAAGTTCGTGTTCTTATTATTTTCCAGTCGATTTACACTCATCTCATTTTGCATATAATGATGTATTTGTAAAATGTTTTTTTCTAAAGCCCCTAATGATTTATTAATATCTTTATTTTTATCTATAGTTTTTAATAAATAAAGAAAGATTCCTAACGTCAAAAGTAAATTTCCAATGGAAATAATCACAATCCCATATTCCATCTTATCCCATCCTTAATAAAAATCTCTCGATAAAGCTCGAGAGATTTTTGTCTTATTTTAAATTATTAAGATGTTGCATCAACCATTCAATCCAAACATCAGAAAAAATAGTCTCACTTAATAGTTCATCCACAGATTCAATTCTTTTTTGCCCTAAAAACATAGCTACCCGATTTTTTTCTACTTCCTTTAGAATATAAAAATTTTTTTCTGGTGTACTTTCGCTTGGAAAAACAACCGTATATTCATTATATAAATTATCATCCATCGTTTCGTAAACTGTCGTTGGACGGGCTACATAGCCAGCAAAAGAAGGTGTTGCAATCTCATCAAGTATAGATTGTATTAGAATTTTCTTTTCTGCAACCTTACTTTGATATACCTGCAAAATTTTATCAAGTAAATCCTTTTGTCCAAAAATCACACCACAAATCAACTCTCGAATTGCTAAATAAGTAGATAAATCAAGATTTTTTAATTCATCTTTAGATTTTATCCCATAAATCCATGTATGCACTACTTTTTCAATAAGGTCTTGTGCATTTATCATTAAGCCTTCATCTAACTGATTTAACTCCATGCATGCGTTGCACACATCTTGCCCCTTACTTTGATTATAAATATGATTTTGCGCACATATAGCACAATATCCATCTTGAAAATAGGTGAAATTTTTCTCTCCAAGCTTAGGTAACTGAAGGTGATATTTTTCATAAAGTTTTTTTTGCTTTTCCATTCGATTATTTGCAATATAAACTAAACCATTTTCATTATATTGGACTTTTAAATCATTTCCACAATCCATACAATGGTTAATTTTATCTGTCATATGCACCGAAATGTACTTTTCTGGTTTAGGTACAATAAAATGATATGATGCAGTCTCAATAAAAGCATAGTTAAATACATTTTGTAAATCTCCTGTAATCGTCGGACGCTTTGACAAATTTTCCATAATAGTACCTCTTATTTCATAAAATTATTTTATACAGAAAAAAGCTCCTGATTTCTCAGGAGATTAAATGACAATACAACAAATAATTTTATCATATTTTATGAATAATGTAAATCTTCGCTAATGATTCTTCCAAAGTGACTTTAACAAAGCAATTTCCTCTGCATATCCTTCTAGCTCATTTGGTGTTTCTAAATAAAATGGCAAGTTTCTCAATTGTGGATGATTTATAATCCTTGCAATTCCTTCAAGCCCCAACGAACCTTGTCCAATCTTTTCATGACGATCTTTATGACTAGCAAAAGGATTTTTGCTATCGTTCAAATGAACCGCTTTTAATTTATGAATTCCTATAACTTTATCGAATTTTTCTAATACATCATCTATTTGACCAATAATATCATAACCTGCATCATATACGTGACAAGTATCTAAACACACACCCATTTTATCAGATAATTCGACCCGATCCAAAATCATTTTTAACTCTTCAAAATTTCGGCCGATTTCAGTTCCTTTTCCCGCCATAGTCTCTAATAAAACGGTTACTTCCTGAGTTGGCTTTAAAACCTTATTGAGCAATTCTACTATATAATTAATACCTATATCAACTCCCTGTTTTACATGACTACCAGGGTGAAAATTATACAAGCTTCCTGGCAAATACTCCATTCTCATCAAGTCATCCTGCATAATCATTTCGGCAAACTCACGAGTCGATGGCTCCGCAGAGCATGCATTCAAGGTATATGGTGCATGCGCTAAAATAGGTGCAAAATTATTTTCTTTCATAATTGCTAATAAAAGGTTTACATCTTCTTGTTCAATTTTTTTTGCAGCTCCCCCACGCGGATTGCGTGTAAAAAATTGAAATGTATTCGCACCTATAGAAACAGCTTCATTTCCCATATGTGCAAAACCTTTTCCTGCAGATAAATGACAACCAATATTTAATCTATTCTTCAAACTATTTCCTCCTCACATAAATAACTATAAAACTTATTTTGCATTATATACTTAAATTTTATAACAATCAATAGGTTTTCATTTCAATCTTAATAACGAAAAAGCACTCACTAAAGTGAGTGCTAAACAAAACTGGCATCTACCTAACCTCCCAGGACGTTTCCATCCAAGTACTTTCGGCGTGTATAGGCTTAACTACTGTGTTCGGTATGGGAACAGGTGGTACCCTATAGCT
>NZ_CBDNNH010000025.1:0-204371 GCF_965318445.1 Anaerosinus sp.
GTCGGTAGAGCACCTGACTTTTAATCAGGGTGTCCCGCGTTCGAGTCGCGGGTGGATCACCATTGTGGCCCGTTGGTCAAGCGGTTAAGACACCGCCCTTTCACGGCGGCTTCACGAGTTCGAATCTCGTACGGGTCACCATTTTTCTGTGGGCGATTAGCTCAGCTGGGAGAGCGCCTGCCTTACAAGCAGGATGTCAGCAGTTCGATCCTGTTATCGCCCACCATAAGATTATATACTCTATTCGATTTAGAATAGAGTTTATTTTTTTATCCGATGGGGCTATCTAAATAAAAGGATTGATAATATGGCCGATTTTAAATTAGATAAACAGAGAAATAAGGAAGCTTTGGAAAGGATTAAAGAATTTTTTTTAGAAGAAACAGGGACGAGATTAAGTGATTTTAAAGCACAATTTTACCTTGATTTTATGCTAGAAGAAATAGGTCGGTTCGTTTATGAACAAGCGCTTGCAGATTGTCATGCCTTGATGACAGATAAGATTGAAGATTTATTTTTACTTGAATACAGAAAGAAACGTTGAAATAAAAAGAACGCAATAAAAATTGCGTTCTTTAATATTTTACGTATAAAGCTTATCGGAAATTAAGCTTCTTTTTTTGTTTGAGATTTACAATCGCGACATTGTGGTTGATAGCAATCGTATTCTTCGGGGGATACAGCTGCATTGGCATAACATTTACCTTCAAAACAATACTGGCAAGAGGAAACTTTTTCTTGTTTCATAGAGGACACAACCTTTCGCATATACGATAGTTATATTATATATTCCTTTTAAAATTAGTAAATGGGATTACAAAATGTATACAAAATATTTTTAATAAAATACTGCTGTATACAAAATATTGTTTTGTTAAAACTACTAGTAACAGCTTAAAAGTTTATTAATTTTAGTTTGTGCATTTCCAGCTGGTTTATTATATAGTTTTAATTAAATTTATTTTTATTGACAGTATAATTTATGCTTGTTATAATTCCTATATAAATGAATATGCCGTGCAGAACTGACGGATATAGTGGAAGTGACCACGTGAACTGCATAGCAATGAAAGCCGACCGTCTGGGCAAAGAGAATGATGCTCAGGCGGTTTTTTGTCGTTTGGGTAGATTTCTCTAAAATCTTTAGTGTTAATTAAAGGAAGGATGGTTGATTTTATGAGAAATCGTTGGTTAATTGCTTTAGCCGCTATTGGTATCCACATCTGCATTGGAAGTGTTTATGCATGGAGCGTTCTTACGCGTCCGATTATGCAGGAGATGGGATTTTCTTTAAAAGAAACGACATGGGCATTTTCTTTAGCTATTTTATTTTTGGGGCTTTCGGCTGGATTTTTAGGTGATTTCGTAGAAAAATACGGACCGAAAAAAAGTGGTCTTGTTTCAATGTGCTTTTTTGGATTAGGGATGTTTGGTACTGCCTTTGCCTTTTATCAACAATCATTGATGCTTTTGTATTTATTCTATGGTGTAATTGGCGGGATAGGTTTGGGTGTGGGATATATCACACCAGTATCGACACTTGTAAAATATTTTCCGAATAACCGTGGATTTGCCACCGGGCTCGCAATTATGGGATTTGGATTTGCCAGCTTAATTGCAGGGCCAGTCATGCAGCATTTAACGGCAACGTATGGCTTGGTTTATAATTTTTTAATTTTAGGCTTTGTTTATATGCTAGTTATGGGCGCCTCAGCATTATATTTAAAACCGCCTGTTGAGAATGGGATCGTAATAAAAAATAAAATTCATTGCAATGTCCATGGATTTATGGCAAATGAAGCATTAAAAACGTGGCAATTTAGCGCACTTTGGTGGATTTTTTTTGTGAATATTACTTGTGGTATTGGCCTTTTAGCGGTAGCATCTCCAATGGCGCAAGAGGTTGTACAAATGTCGGCCGCTGAGGCTGCTGCTATTGTTGGTGTGATTGGATTAGTGAATGGATTTGGGCGTATTGTTTGGTCTACTGTTTCTGATTATATTGGAAGAGGGTTCACCTATGTTTTATTCTTTTTTATTCAAATGATAGCCTTTTGGAGGCTGGCTCTAACTACAGATGCACTTGTTTTCCAAGGTTTGATTCTTTTGATTATCAGCTGCTATGGAGGAGGTTTTTCCTGCATGCCAGCATATCTTAGTGATATTTTTGGAACTAAGCAGCTGAGTGCAATTCATGGGCGCATTCTTACTGCATGGGGAATTGCAGGGGTAGTCGGTCCATCATTAGTTTCTTTGTTTCGTGAAACGACAAATGGCTATAGCACAATTCTATATTTTTTCGTTGTTTGTTTTTTCGTAAATGCCTTTATTGCATTGATATTAAAATATAAAGGAAAACATATAGCTGCAAAATCAGCTAATACAGTTGTAAAAACGGCGTGAAGCTAAGAAATATTTAAACAAGCTTGGTAACATCCCAAATATTGCAAAAACAATAAGATTTAATTGAATTTTTTAAAGAAAAGTGGTAAACTTAATAAGTACTTAAATAGGCGGGCGTAGTTCAATGGTAGAACATCAGCTTCCCAAGCTGAATACGAGGGTTCGATTCCCTTCGCCCGCTCCATAGAGAATACAAGCCCTCACGTTCTGTGAGGGCTTTTTTGCGTGTCTGCACTATCGCGGAGAATGTGGGTTGAATAGAGCATCAGCCTCTTAAAAGCTAGAGAACAGCCCAATTCCGAAGATTCTCTTTAGAAAATTAAGAGTTGCTGTTTTTGCAACTCTTTTTAATGGTTATAATAAAAATGTTTAAATAATGATTTGTTGAAATATTAACTAAATACTTTTACCCGTTCACTTATAGAGATTTTTTCTATTGGCATTGGAGGCTGTTTTATTTCTCCAAAAGGCATCTGTGCAATGAGTTCCCAGCTATCCGGTACAGTAAAATATTCTTTAATCTCAGCATCAATTAATGGATTGTAATGTTGAAGATTTACGCCAATTCCAATATCGTCGAGAGCTGTCCAAATAGAAAATTGTAGCATTCCATTAGCCTGTTGTCCCCAAACCGGAAAATTATCTGCATAAGCTGCAAACTTTTCCTGCATATCTTTTACGATGTTCATTTCTTCAAAGAAAAGCACCGTGCCATAGGCAGACGAAAAACCATCAATTTTAGTTTCTGTTGCTGAGAAGCTTTCTAAAGGAACAATTTTCTTCAATGTTTCCTTTGTTATCTGCCAAATTTTTTCATGATGTTTTCCCATAGCCACTATCACACGTGCTGATTGCATATTGAAAGCTGATGGAACCTCTTGGGTCATACGCTCTACTACAGCAATAATTTGCGATGGCAATACTGGGATTAATTTCCCTAATGAATAGCTTGTACGACGGTGAATAACCGCTTCCTGAAAACACTTCATTTTCATGCCTTCTTTCTTTACTTAATCAGACTTACTATTTATGCTCTAAATATATACCAGAGAAATTTTTCTGTCAAACCTTGTATTTTATTAGGTTAAATAAAAAGATGAGTTTTTTAATAGAAGAATTCTTTGATGAAATATAACAATTGCAAGAAGGATGTTCGTACAGATAAAAAATAATCTTTTATTGCTTTTAAATTTGGTTTGTATAGACATAAATATTTGGATTATCAATGGCACAAGACAAGCGTAAACCCTCGATAATATGTTTTTAATAAAAATAGAATAATTATTACATAAACTTATTTCTTTGTCGCTAAATAAAAAAAGGAAGTATGAAAACTAGGTGAAAATATTTTGCCTTTAAAAATGTTAAATATTATGATAATCTAAGATAAAGAGAAGTTGATTATTATGTAAGGGAAAATAACAGAATATCGTGGATGTGAATTGCAAATTAATGTTTATCTTGGACAAAATGTAAAAGGAATATCTTATATTTTGCGTTTAGCTAATTATTCTCCACTTATTTAACGAAATAACGGTTCTGATAAAAGCAAAGATTTTATTTCTCTGCTGATAGAATTATTATTCTCTATAGAAGGAAAATTAAAAACGCTAAGCTTCGGATAGATATGAATAAGATTCATATAGAGTTGAAATTCCACGGATTTAAGCATTACTTCATTAAAATATAGGGAGGTTTTTAGATGTATGATATTTGTGTTATTGGTGCAGGTGTAGTTGGAACAAATATTGCACGTGAATTGGCAAAGTATGAATTAAAAGTATGTGTAATTGAAAAATTAGGAGATGTTGGTTGTGGTTGTTCTAAAGCAAATAGTGGAATTGTACATGGTGGATACTCGGATGAACCTGGAACGATAAAAGCCGAGCTATGTGTAAAGGGCAATCGAATGTATGAGCAAATGGAAAAGGAACTAAACTTCGGTTATCGAAAAACAGGTTCATTTGTTTTGGCATTTAATGAGGAAGAAAATGAAAAATTAGATGAGATATATCATAAAGGAATAAAAAATGGAGTCGAAGGACTAGCGCTTATAGATGGAGACAAGGCAAGGCAAATGGAACCTCATTTAAGCAAAGCGGTAACAAAAGCATTATACTGTGAAAATGCGGGTGTAACATCGCCTTATGAATTTGTTATTGCTTTGGCTGAAAATGCTATTGATAATGGAGTAGAGATAAGATTAAATAGTGAAGTAACGAAGATCGCGCAAAAAGAAGAATATTTTGAAGTTGAAATAAATCAAAAAGAAAAAATAAAAAGCCAGTATATAATTAATTCAGCGGGAATTTATAGTGATGCTATTGCTAAAATGGTTGGAATAGATGAATACGACATTCATGCTTCAAGAGGACAATATATCATTTTAGATAAAACACAGAATAATTTAGCGAATGCAGTAATATTCCAAGTCCCAACCAAATTAGGAAAGGGAATTTTAGTTACATCTACGTATCATGGAAATCTTTTAATTGGACCAAATGCTGAAGAAATTAATGACAAAGAAGACTTAAGTACAGATGAGGATGCTTTAATTCATATTGCTGAATTAGCGAGAAAATCGGTACCTGAGATATCTTTAAAAAGAGCATTAAAATCATTTGCGGGGAATAGACCTAAATCGAATAAAAAGGATTGGGTAATTGAGGAGAGCAGGGTAAAAAGATTTATTAATCTTATTGGAATAGATTCTCCAGGATTAACTTCATCACCAGCCATCGCATTAAAAGTAGTAGAAATTTTAAAAGTAAGTGGATTAAACTTGCTACCAAAAACAGAGTTTCGTTCCTATCGGGCCCCAATTATAAAGAAAAAAACTGCTGATTTTAAAGGAAGTATAGATTCCAAAGATCCTAATCTGCATATCATATGTCGGTGTGAATCTGTAACGGAAGCGGAAATTATGGATGCGCTTCATCGAGGGTTACCAGTAAATACCTTAGATGGTGTAGCACGGCGAACTAGAGCTGGTTTTGGGCCATGTCAAGGAGCATTTTGTGGTCCGAGAGTAAGAAAAATTCTTGCTCGTGAGCTTAATGTAGAACCTGATGAAATAAAAGGCAGGGTAAATAGATTCGAAGAAATAGTAACAAGAGTAAAGCGTTTAGATATAACGAAAATTCATTAAATAGAATTTTTATATTAATAAATACGGTGATATTATAAAAAGAAAATAGAGTTTTAATGATTAAAAAGTTACACATAAAGACAGCCTTCACGGAATTAGCGTGAGGGCTGTTTCTATGTAGATTTATATAAATTATGTAAAGTAAATAAAGCGGTTATATAAGTAATTGAAAACGCTTTACTTGTAAGAAGACGATATTATAACGTTCCATAATTTTATTGCAATTCATATATTGTATTATGCTATGATTTTGAGTTCTTGTATTATGTAAAGAAACACATAGAAATATATTATTGATTATTTCTAAATTTTATTAAAGAAATCTTAGTAAATTAAATGATTTTTTAGGAGGGAATATGGATATATCAGGGAGTATTGTGTTTAACATCAATAGTGAGCCCAGTCAATTATCGGGAAATCAGCCAATAAAAAATATACCTGTTGCATTGCAAGTTGAGGGGACTAAAACTGTCATCGGTACGTTTGAGGGGAAGGGAATCGTTGTAAAAACAGATAGTTCGGGAAAATTCAAATTTACTTCTGTACCACAAGGAAAGTACCGTGTGGTAGAAGCTGCTAGTTATATGGGAACAATATCTACCAGTGGAGATTGGGCCAATGCGCAGAAGATTATAGTTACGCCAGCTGATCCTGCAATAGCAGCTATAACATCGCCGCCAAGTGAAGCGAATCGGGTAAATTCTCTATCTCCAAATACTGTTTATGTGTCAGTTGCTTTTAGTAATGTTACAAACATCCAATTTGTCGATGCACCTGCGCAGGATATTGAATTAGATTTAAATCATTATGTAGCAATTGGTGATAATTTAATTAAAGCGGGTAGTAATGGATCCTTTGGAGCATTAGCAAATGGGACGGCGGTGCAAACTAGTCAACCAACTTTAAATCCTCCATATAATGATTTTCAAACAAACTTTAGTTATGTTCATTATCAAACAGGGTATCCGATAGATGGGCAATATTCAGTCGCTAATATAATAACAAATACAAATTTTCGTACCTGGTTTAATGTTGCTGACCATACTACTGGGGATGAAAATGGGCGAATGATGATTGTCAATGGAAGTCATCCAAAGCAATATATATTTACTGCAAATGTTAATGTTAGGCCAAATACCAATTATGTACTTTCAACATGGGTGATGAATGTTGATTCAAGGCAGGGGCAGGTGTTACCACAATTACGTGTATTGGTAGAGGGCGCAACTGCATTGTTCGATCAGTTATTAAATAACGATTTAGGTACAGCAAAAATTCCAACATGGAAGCAGGTGGGAGCAATGTTTAATAGTGGTGAAAATAAATCCTTAACAGTAAGCTTTATTAGTGAAGGTGGACCAGCGAATGGGAATGATTATTTAATTGATGATATGAGACTTTATGAATTAGAAGGGACTCCGGTTATAAGTATTGATAAAAAGGTAAGCAAAGTGATTGCTGAACCAGGAGATGTATTAACATATACAATTACTTTCAACAACACAAGTAATCAAGTTTTGACAAATGTAGACTTTAAAGATCAACTTCCAAGCCATCTTACAATTGAAAAAAATTCGCTGATCATTAATAATTTGCAGGCTGATGAAAAAATAATTGGATCTGGAATTAAAATTACTGATGTTGAGGCGACTAAATCAGTTGCAATTAAGTTTCGAGCGAGAATCAATGATAATGTCGAAAATGGAACAAATATTGAAAATACAGGAACACTTCAGTATACGTTTAAAGATGCGGAAGGAAATATTAGAAATATTACGACAGTAAGTAATACTGTTGATACTATTGTTATCAATTCGAATTGTACAATTTGTCCCACTGGACCGACTGGAGCAACAGGAGCCAGCGGAGCCACAGGTGCAACAGGTGCAACAGGAGCCACAGGAGCCACAGGTGCCACAGGTGCAACGGGGGCTACGGGACACACAGGTGCAACAGGAGCCACAGGTGCAACGGGTGCCACGGGAGCAACAGGAGCCACAGGAGCCAGCGGAGCCACGGGAGCAACGGGAGCAACAGGAGCCACAGGAGCCAGCGGAGCCACGGGAGCAACGGGAGCAACAGGGGCAACAGGTGCAACGGGACACACAGGAGCCACGGGAGCCACAGGTGCCAGCGGAGCAACGGGAGCAACAGGTGCAACAGGTGCCAGCGGAGCAACAGGTGCCACAGGTGCCAGCGGAGCAACGGGGGCAACGGGTGCAACGGGTGCAACAGGTGCCAGCGGAGCCACGGGAGCAACAGGTGCAACAGGTGCCACAGGTGCCAGCGGAGCCACGGGAGCCACAGGTGCCAGCGGAGCAACGGGGGCAACGGGAGCAACAGGTGCCACAGGTGCTACGGGTGCCACAGGACACACAGGAGCAACAGGTGCTACGGGTGCTACCGGTGCTACCGGTGCAACAGGTGCCAGCGGAGCCACGGGAGCAACAGGTGCAACAGGTGCCACAGGAGCCAGCGGAGCCACGGGAGCCACAGGTGCCAGCGGAGCAACGGGAGCAACAGGTGCAACAGGTGCCACAGGACACACCGGAGCAACAGGTGCTACAGGTGCCACAGGACACACAGGAGCAACAGGTGCTACGGGTGCCACAGGACACACAGGAGCAACAGGTGCTACGGGTGCTACCGGTGCTACCGGAGCAAAAGGAGCCACAGGGCCTACAGGTAAAGATTGTGAGCATGATTATTTATTTGCCAATAGCTTAGAGTGTATTTTTGTAGAAGGACGTGAGTTAGTACCATTAGAAAACAATGTGGTAAAAAGAGGTACATCTATTCAGCATACGGAAGGGCAACCGATTATTCATTTGGCGGCCCATAAATCATATTTAATTAATTGTAATATTACTGCTACGATTTGCAGCCATGGATGTGCTAAGGATATCGCGGTTAAATTTTTAGTAGATGATAGAATATATCCAGGGATGAGTATAGAGACGATGGGATGTTGTAAAGATTATGTAACTTTAGCAGGTACAGCGATTGTGCAAACGGGGAATCATCCAAAAAAATTAGCGTTAGTCAATTATACGAATGAAAGAGTAAATTTTGTTGATATTAATATTACAGTATTAGAATTTTAATGCTAAATTTTAATTAATGGAAGCCCATCTCCCGCTTATTGGGAAATGGGCTTCTAATTTTATCTGAAAACAATTATCTTATCTAGAAAAATAAATCCCTCACACAAAATCAAAGATTTTGTTTCGTGGTTTTACATTTATACCTATAGGAGGGGACTGGCAAAAGGCTAAGATTTACTTTGTCTATTTGTTAACGGTTAATTTATAGGGAGAATGATAACTTATTTGACGACAGTTCTTCACTATTTTATGAGCAATTTCAAAGTTACTGCTACTAAAACGCTGAAATCCAAGCCCGGTTAAGACTAAAATTTGAGAAGGAGCGATGGCAACAATATCTTCAATATGTTTGTTTTGCTCTGTTAATCCGTTTGCGCCGAAGTAATCTCCAGGTAGGTAATGTTTTTGCGGCTTTATTATTGTTTTAGATTGTAGTTTTCCGCTCAATAAAATTGTATGAGAATAACTGACTTCGCCTTGGAGTGTGAGCAAATTATTTGGTTGGCATTGAATGATAATTCCGCAGCTATGAACAAATATTTTTGCCTCCTCAACTGATAATCCATCAAGGATTGGTAAAATATTTGTTGGTGAGGCTTTTAACGCTCGGCAAAGAAAATCCCAGAGTGAGTCAGCACTAATTATTTGACTATTTATAATATTTGAATTATTTTGAAAAGTTTTGTGAAACCAAGTAACTTTATCTAAATTTTTATTTGTTCTTTTGCGTGCTAGACGGTATAAAGGCGAACGAACACGACGGAAATGATCAACATCGTCAGCCAGCATAACAATAGGAAATAATAGTCCATAGCCGCCATCAATAAAGTTTTCTGCATAGCGGTGCAGTCCCATTTGTTCATAGAGACGTAATAAATGCAGGTTGCAGCCACCAAACCCGAATTGAATATCATATTCAGCGAAGAGGTCATATGATTTTTTCATTAATAAATAGAGAAGAGGTGAGTTACGAAAAGCTTTGTCCACCATTAATTTTGTCATTAGGGTTATATTTTCATTTTCTTCTAATCCCCCTAATTGAACAAATCTTTTTAAATCGAGAGTTTGAATGATATCTTTAGGAAATTTATTCGCTGGGGCAATATTTAGGCGGTTGACGCCAACGATTCTGCCAGATTTTTCAGCATAGATATTAATAGCCCAATCGTCAAAAAGATCCGAAATCATTTTGTGATTTAGATCTGCGTCAATACGATGTTTATCCATTTCTTCAACGTAAACGTTATAGCGGAAATTGTAAACTGCCTCTTTCTCAGCGTTAGTTTGTGCTACCTTTAATAAAATTGTTGATTCATCATTTGTTAATAAATTCTGATTTTTTTGCATATGAATACCCCTTTTTTAATAAAATTTTTTTGATATTTGTATAAAAGTTAAAGCTACATTTTCACCACCTCCAATTGTTTGATTATGGGCATGGAAAAATAATCCTTGTCTTAACAAAAAAAGGGGTATAAAATGCGACTAGGATTCAGGTGATATTTTTATTCCATCTGAATCCTAGTCGCGTTTTATTTAAAGGGATATCTTTCTTACTTTCACTTATAGCAGATGAGAGGCTAGCGTAGGTTAATTATCGGATAAAAAATAAAAAGCTCATGTTTTCGCTTTTGTTCAAGCGAAAACATGAGCTTTTTATTAATTTTTGTGAGTCTAAAGGTCAAAGCAGATATGAAATGTAGTACCGAGGTTGCTGGTATCAATTTTTATATTGGCATTATGCCGAGCAGCAATTTGATAACATACGGATAGCCCTAAACCGGTACCAGTGTCTTTTGTAGTAAAAAAAGGAGTGCCAATATTCTTTAATATTTCTTCTGGGATTCCGGTCCCGTGATCGCGAATGGATAAAACTACTTGATTTTTGTTGTAAACGGTTTCTATGTGTAAAAAACCACCATTTTGCATAGCTTCAACTCCATTGCGAACAATGTTTAAAATAAGTTGGCGAATTTCATTTTCATCTAACGGAATTTCTGGTAATTCGGATAATTTTGTTTTTATTGTTACAAAATTATCTTTTGCTGTAGCTTCAAGTAGCGGTAATACAGTAAGAATAATATCATTGAGTGCACACGGTTTAAGATGAATTACTTTTTCTCGTGATGCGGATAAATATTCGGAGATGATAAGATTCGCTCGATTTAATTCGTCAATCATAAGCTTGAACTTATCATGGTCGCTTTGATATTTATTTTTTCGCGACATAAGCTGAAGGTATCCCTTAACTGTTGTCATCGGATTGCGAATTTCATGGGCTACTGTTGCAGCCATATTGCGAACAGCACTCATTTTATCAAGAACTGATGAGAGTCTTTCCAAGTTTTTTCGTTCAGAAATATCGCGAATAATCCCTTGGATTCCGATAAATTGATTATTTCTATGATAAACAGGGACAACTTTTTGTTCTAGCCAAATAATTTTTTTGTTTTTGTCAAAAATTCGTAACAGTAATGTATCCTGCATATTGTCTGGGGCTGAACGAATAAATCTTTCGATTAATTTTCTATCTTCAGGGTGGATGACTTTTAAATAAAAGGTTGGGTTTTTCATAAAATCCTGAACTGTGTAGCCGGTTACTTGAAGAACAGCAGGACTAATATAATTAATTTTGAAGGTTGGATACATTTCAACATAATAAATAATATCCGATGCATTTTCTGCAAATAGGCGTGCTTCGTGCTCCTTTTTTATTAAATCATTGCGAACTTTTTCGAAATAAACGAGCAAAGTTCCAATTCCAATGCATAGGCGAAGCGTTCCCCCGATAATATAGCTATAATTGGCGATAAAGGGTGAAAAAATATTAAATGGATATGATAAATTAAAGAGGTTCCATGCGATATAGGCAAATCCAGTAAAAAGATGTCCGATTCCTTGAAGATTCTTTAATCGAATAAAAATTATGCCCATCCATAGACCGATAGAGCTGCCGACAATTAGCGGAAATAAAAGTTTGATTTGCGGCGAAGGAGTAATCGCATCGGTAAATGTATTTAAAACTGTTAGCAGGATAATACCACCAAATAGTTTTTGTTTGTCAAAGGGTTTCCCCATAAAGTCGTATATACCACGAACCAGCAAGAGACAACTAGCGATAATAAGAGCTTGAAATACAAAAAAATTGAAAAAGGAGTCTTGCCAGGTTAATAATCCAGAATCAAAAAAAACGTAACGGGAAAAAAGAGTAGTCCAGGCAATTGCCCAAATACCAATGCAGCGTTCCTTATAGAGAAAGTAAAGATAGATATATATAACGACAATCATGGCTGTACCCGCTAATGAGGTTATCACGGGAATATTTATAGTTTCCATATAAACTCCTAAGTGTATTTGTAAAATTTTATGAAGTTGTACCAGTGTTATAAAGTTCTTGATAAAATAAACTTTTCCTGCCCGATTTATAGAAAATAAGAAAAAACATGTCAAAAAATTGGAGAAAATATATTTTTTTGTGAATTTATATATTTTTTTGTGACTCTAAAAATATTTACTACTTCAAAGGAAATGAAATCTTTGTTAGCGCAATTAAATGATGAATTTGCTATTTTGAGGGTATATTAATCTAAGATTGGCTAAGTTGCTAAATAAGAGCGTCTAAAATTCAGCCGGAGTGAAAACTTCACCGGAATCAAGCCTTACTTTATCTTATTGAGATACAATTTTTTTTATGTTAGTATGAGCTTAATAAAGCGAGAAGGAAGATGATAAAATGACAGAATCGGAAATTTTGAGACGGATAGATCATACATTATTAAAAGCAGTTGCAACTTGGGAAGATATCGAAAAATTATGTGAAGAGGCAATTACATATAAGACTGCTTCTGTTTGCGTACCTCCATCCTATGTAAAAAGAATTCATAATAGATATGGGGATAAAATTAATATTTGTACGGTTATTGGATTCCCACTTGGCTATAGCACTACTAAGGCTAAGTTGACGGAAGTTGAGCAGGCTTTAGCTGATGGAGCGAATGAATTTGATATGGTAATTAACCTCACAGATGTAAAAAATGGTAATTATGATAAAGTTACAGAAGAAATTAGAACGCTAAAAAAAGCTGTTGGGCCTAAAGTTCTCAAGGTGATTATTGAAACATGCTGTTTAACAGAGCAGGAAAAGATTGCAATGTGCAAAGCAGTCACGGAGGCGGAAGCGGATTTTATTAAAACCTCGACTGGTTTTGGCACAGGTGGAGCTACAATTAATGATATTCGCTTATTTAAGCAGAATATTGGTAAGAATGTAAGGATTAAAGCAGCTGGTGGTGTAAGGTCAATCGAGGATTTAGAGGCTTTTATCGGTGAAGGTTGCGACAGGATTGGGACGAGTTCTGCGGTTCAACTATTTCGCAGTCAAGAAGCTTGGGATGAAAAGTAACAATAGTAAGTAGTGGTGGTGTGTAGACGGTAGAAATTAATTGTTTTAGGGGGGATGCTTAGTGAGAATGTATGATTTAATTGCAAAAAAACGTGATAATTTCGCTTTAAATGATAAAGAGATTGCATTTATGATTGACGGATATGTCGCAGGAAGTATTGCAGATTATCAAATGTCAGCAATGCTTATGGCAATCTATCTCAATGGTATGAATGATAAAGAGCTAGCTGTACTTACTGATTGCATGTCGCGTTCCGGAGATTGCATTGATTTATCTGGAATTGAAGGAGTCAAGGTGGACAAGCATAGTACTGGTGGTGTAGGCGACAAGACAACGCTTGTGATTGCGCCGATTGTGGCGGCTTGTGGAGGTAAAGTTGCGAAGATGTCAGGGCGTGGGCTTGGGCATACGGGTGGGACGGTTGATAAAATGGAAGCGATTCCACATATGCGGACAGCACTTAAAGAGCAAGAATTCTTTGATATTGTGAATAAGCATGGGCTTAGTGTAATCGGGCAGACGGGAAATCTTGCACCTGCTGATAAAAAATTGTATGCATTGCGGGATGTAACGGCAACGGTCAGTAGCATTCCTTTAATCGCGGCATCCATTATGAGTAAAAAGTTAGCTGCAGGAAGTGATTGTATTTTGCTCGACGTCAAAAAAGGCAGTGGCGCATTTATGAAGACGATTGATGATGCGATTGAGTTATCAGAAAAAATGGTGTCAATTGGAGAGACGGCCGGAAAACGCACAGTTGCTTTGATTACGGATATGGATATTCCGCTTGGAAATGCGATTGGAAATTCATTAGAAATTATTGAAGTTGTCGATACATTGAAAGGAAAAGGGCCAGAGGATTTGACGGAAGTCTGTTTGACTTTGGCTCAAAATATGCTGTATTTATCGGGAAAAGGAAGTCTGGAAGAATGCAAGAAAATGGCGGAAAAATCACTCCGAGACGGTTCGGCCTTTGATAAACTTGTTGCAATGGTAGATGCTCAAGGTGGAGATACAGGGGTAATTCTTAACACAGAGAAATTTGTTAAGGCGCCTTATCTACATGAAGTGATTGCTCAGCAAGAGGGATATATCGAAAAAATGGATACTGAAAAGTGTGGTATTGTTTCAGTGATTCTAGGTGCGGGCAGAGAAACGAAAGAAAGTGTGATTGATTTTTCAGCTGGAATCATCATGCGAAAAAAAGTTGGTAATTATGTCAAAGTTGGTGATGTATTGGCTGTGTTTTATACTTCGAAAAAGGGTGTATTTGTAGATGCAGAATCTTTATATAAGGAAGCTTTAACGATTGGCACGCATAAGCCAGCGAAGGAACCTTTGATTTTTGCTCGCGTTGAGAAAGGTAAAGTAGAAAAATTTCATTCTTGAGGTGTTGATTTCATGAAAGAATTGATAGAGGCTGCAAGACAGGCTAGGGAAAATGCGTATGTACCTTATTCGAATTTTAAAGTTGGAGCGGCGGTATTAACGGAGGATGGCAAGATTTATAGTGGATGTAATATAGAGAATGCCTCTTATGGAATGGCAAATTGTGCGGAACGAACAGCAATTTTTAAAGCGGTTTCTGAAGGTGAAACTAAATTTAAAGCTTTAGCGGTAATTGGTGATACGAAAGGTCCTATTTCGCCTTGCGGTGCATGTAGGCAGGTAATTGCAGAATTTGGGATTCAAAAGATTATCATGGCAAATTTAAATGGAGATGAAAAAGTTGTCTACTTAGACGAATTGCTTCCCTTTTCTTTTGCTAAGGCTGATTTGCAAAAGGGTAATTATAAAAATACCGCGGGGATTTGAGGTGAAATATGAACGAATTAATAGAAGTGAAAAAACGCGATGGAAAATTAGCTGATGAATTGTTTCAAGTATGGCAGAAATCCGTGGAAGCAACGCATTTGTTTTTAACAGAAAAAGAAAAAGTCGAGATGCTGTTTCTTCATCCCGATTTTTTCAGACACGGAATTGGTACAGAGTTAGTGAACTATGCGATTCATAAATGCAAGGTAACGCATGTAGATGTCAATGAGCAGAATCGGCGAGCATATGAGTTTTATCTTAGTGTTGGATTTAAGGTGGAAAGCAGGTCTGAATTAGATGAACAGGGAAACCCTTTCTCTATTTTGCATTTAAAGCTGAAAGAACAAAGTTGTTAATTTAAAAATATAATAAAATAACGTTTTATAAATAATAATTCTTATTTACGAATGAGAAAGAAAAGTGTATAATTTAGGAAATGGATGCTTAGTCAGAATGGAGTGAAAAAATGAAGGGGACAATTGTAGCAACATGGGTGCGTACAGCAAGAAAGTTATGGGGAGAAAATCTAGTTAGTGAAGTTTTGCGACAAATTGGCTATGGATCAGATCATGTCTTTTTACCGACGGAGGATATAGAGGATCACATACCTCAAAAAATGATACATTTAATTTCACAAAAGATAAGCTTGCCAATAAGCGATGTATGGCATGCAATAGGGAAAGATAACATAAAAACTTTTTTTGAAGCATATCCGGCTTTTTTTCAACGAAATAATTTGTATGCCTTTTTAGAATCTATGTATGATGTACATATTGAAGTTATGCGGATTATTCCTGGGGCAAAGCCGCCTGATCTGAGAATGCATGTTGTTTCAGGAAATGAAGCGATTTTTAGCTACAAATCAAAGCGAGCGATGTTTGATTATTTCCGGGGGCTTTTAGAAGGTGCAGCACAGCATTATAATGAAAAGATTGGGATTACAGTGGTGAAAAAGGAACGTGAAGAGTTAGAGTTGAAACTTCGCTTTCCCTATGAGATTCATCGTATAAAAGCATATGAAATGAATTATATTTTAAAATTTTTACCAGGGCTAGCCTCGAAATGTGGATTATTGACGGCGGCAATTGCATTTATTGCACTATTGCCGTTACAGTTTTTGACGGATTCTATTCCTCTATGGGCAGCTTTGCCAGCGGGGGTAGCAGCATTTATAGGATGCTGGTTGGTTGCGCGTCCTCTACAGGATATTGAAAATGAGGTGGATCAACTTTTACAGCATCAGTATTCTTCTTTAATGCAGATAAAGACGGGCGATGCTTTTGAGCGGATAGGAAATAAAATCAATACATATAAGCAAACAATACGTCGTGAGTTTACTGGATTTAAAGGGACGGGGGATGAACTAGATAAATATGGTGATGCATTTAATGCTTTAGCGGAGAAGATGAGTGGGACTTCTGATGAAATCACAAAAGTGGTAAATGACGTAGCGGCTTCAGCAATGCATGAGGCTGAAAATACAACGGAAGCAGTTGGAATTTTAAATGGGAATATTGAAACCTTTAAAGATGTAGTTAAAGAACAAATTGAAAATAATAAGCAGTTAAAAGAGGCTGTTCTAGAAATTGATCATGGATTTTCAAATGTAAGAAGTTCCAGTAATAAACTTAATGAAAGCATGGACAATTTTGCATTGGTAAAAGAATCTGTAGAGGGATTGCGTACGCAAGCAAAAAAAATCACAATGATCACGAACACTGTTGCATCTATTGCGGGACAAACGAATCTTTTAGCGCTAAATGCGGCTATTGAAGCAGCGCGGGCGGGCGAACAAGGCAAGGGCTTCGCCGTTGTTGCCGAAGAGGTTAGAATGCTAGCAGAGCAGTCACAAGAACAGTCAAAAATTATTTCTGCGGATGTTCAGGTGATTACGCATACAATTGAAGACGTTGTGCGCCATGTCGATACAGAGTATGAAGTCCTAGCGCAGGAAAGTAGTCAGCTAATGGGCGTGGTTGAGGATAATATGCGGTGCTTAAAAAATGTTCGTGGAGTTTCGGATAACATTGTGGATATGATTGATAAGCTTGAGCAAGAGATGCAGGGAATTCATGCTGTTTATAGCAAAATTGAGTCAATTGCAGCTATTTCAGAAGAGAATTCTGCGGCTACAGAGGAAGTTAGCGCATCTGTACATGTTTATAATGAAAAATTGCATGACATGATGGAGAAAATCACGGAATTTAAAAAGATGACGCAGCATTTTATTAAAGGAATTGAGCAATATAAAGTATAGAGTTTTTATATAGATAAATAAAAAATGCACCTCACTTTGAGGTGCATTTTGTGCTTTTTTATAAAAATAGCATTGCTAAAATATAGCCAATAATACAGCTTGTTCCAACAGAAATAATGCCGGGCATGATAAAGCTATGATTGATTACGAATTTACCGATTTTCGTTGTGCCAGAACGGTCAAATCCAATGCAGGCAAGATCGCTTGCATAAGTAGGTAAGATAAAGTACCCGTAACAAGCGGAGAAAAATGCAACTATAATTTTTGGTTCCACGCCGAGATGTAACGCCATTGGAGCAATTGCCGTTATCGCTGCAGCTTGGCTGTTGACCAATTGAGAGACGATAAATAATACGAGTGCATATGCCCAATGATGTCCGACAATAAAGTCGGCTAAATTGGTCTTGAGTAAAGTAAAATGTGCTGAAAAAAATGTATCGGCCATCCAAGCGATCCCGTAAATGGATACAATAGCAATCATGCCAGCTTGGAAGATATTGCTGTGAGAAATATCTGTAGGCTTTACTTTACAAGTCATTAAAATTAAAGCCCCTGCCATTAGCATAAGCATTTGAATGACTAGATTCATTGATAGTGGTTTTCCGCTATCGCTAAAAATCGGGCGAAGTTCTGGCATCGCACCAAAGATAACAACGATTAAAATTGCCAGAAAGAAGATTCCCGTTGCAAGATAAGATTCTTTTGGTAACTTTTTCCCCAGTAGACTTGTTGTATCGCCAAAAATGAATTTTCTTTCTTCTGGGTCTGCGATTCTTGCCTGAAAATCAGGGTCGATAGATAAATCTTTACCGCGCCTCATGCTCCACAAGCCTGCCACGAAAATACCGATGAATGTAGCTGGAACAGAGATAGATAATAATTGTAAGATGCCAATTCCTTCAATTCCATTTGCAGCAAAAATAGAGATCATTGAAACGACTGCAACGGATACAGGGGATGCCGCAATCCCAATTTGAGAGGCTATAGAAGCTACAGCCATTGGTCGTTCGGGGCGGATTCCTTGTTTGATTGCGATGTCATAAATAATTGGAAACATTGTGTAAACAACATGCCCTGTACCACAAAGTATTGTTAATAGCCATGTAGTTAATGGAGCTAAGATTGTTATATACGAAGGATGGCGTCTTAGCAAATGTTCAGCGTATTGAAGCAGTACGTTTAGTCCGCCGGCAGTTTGCAAGATGGAAGCAGCACTGATTACCGCTAAAATCGTTAAGATTACATCAACAGGTGGTTTGCCAGGCTGCATGCCAAACCCAAAGGTAAGGGTAAAGATTCCAAACCCGCTAATCAGTCCGAGTCCGATACCGCCAAACCTAGTACCGATTACTAGGCAGGCAAGTATTACGCAGAGTTGTAAAGTGATCAAAAAAGTTCCTCCCTATGGATACCGATTTAACCGCGTTTTTTTAAAAAACGCATCAATTTTTCGCGTGAATCATTGACGATTAGCTCCTGAGGAAAGTTTAGCTCTTCAATTAATTGCCAAGCATATTGATGATTGCCTACACCCATTTCAGAATGTGCGTCGCTGTCTAAAATAACCGATACATTGTGTTTTTGACACAATGTAAGCATTTTTCGATTATTTTCTATAGCGCCTGGACGATTGCTCGTCGGACGCATAGAACTATTATTGATTTCAAGTAAAACTTTATATTTTTTTGCTGCGATAACGACGGCTTCATAGTCTAATTCATAATTCCCATTATCGGGATGACCGATGATGTTTACATATGGATTTTTCATTGCGTTAATCATTGCTTTTGTGTTTAGCTCTTTATTTGTAGGTGGACAGCACATTTCATGAAAGCTGGCAATTGCATAGTCAATCCGTGATAATAGCTCTTCTGGTAAGTCAATGTTGCCTTGTTCATCGAGAATATTTAATTCTGCCCCGAGAAATAATTCAATGCCATAAGCATTGCGGTCAATAACTTCAAGGTTATAAAAATAAAATGGATGACACGTGCCGGGCATATTTGGTGCATGTTCAGCAATTCCTAGGAGTTCTAATCCTTTGGCCTTTGCAGCAAGTGCCATTTCACGAATTGTATTATAAGCATGCCCACTGGCAATTGTATGAGTATGCATATCTAAAATATCTTTCATAGTGATTCATCCTTTGCGTGAATTCTTTTTTATCAGTGTAAATATTGTCTAAAAAGATACTATAGCTTTCAACAGGCTTTGTCAATTTGCACACAGATAATCATTATATTTTATTTTTACTAGGCTCATCAAGCGTAATATTTGGTATTTATTATTGGCGATAAACCTTCTTAGTGATAAAATAGCCATATTCGGGAGATTTTATGAATACTTTAAATAGGAAAGTGAGTGCAAAAAAATGGACGATTCTGGATATACGAGTATTGATATTGGCAGAGCAGCATTAAAAATTGCTGTCACAGCAAGTCGCATAGAAGAAAATGAAGTAAAACGAATATTAAATGCGCAGGGGATTCAAGCGACTGCAGTAGATTTTGGTGGTGAATTTGTACATTCCATTGGGAAAATTGTTGAGCGGGCAGTTGTAGCTGCGCAAAGGCAAGGTTTGGTTCCCAATAATCATGTTGGTGCGGGGGCTGTCGCAGGTGCGGCAGCTGCGGCATTAGAACAAGTTAAAGCAAAAGCAATTGGATTCAATGTAGGCGGGAAAATTGGAATTGCGCGTTATGATGAGCATTTGTGTGTAGCAATTTATATGGGCGTCGGCATATTGAATCTAAATGAGCTGTGTGTAGGGCTAGCACATCGATCGTTGCCTAATGCACAGATCTAGGATTAAGGGAATATTTTATAAGAAGGTTACTTTATCCGGTCTGAAAGACATGGTATAATCGGGTTAATTATTATGGACGGATTTGGAGGTTTGAAAAATGCGGCACAGTAAGTTATTTATTTTATTTATTGGATGTATCTTTATTTCTCTATTCATCACAGGTTGTGATAAAAATTCGCAGCTTAAGGAAAATGCCCCCATTGTGAAAACGATGGTCGTAGGGATGAGCGATAAAAATGATTCGTCTGTTTATGCTGGAGAAGTTAAAGGGCGTTACGAAAGTCAGCTTGCTTTTCAAGTTGGAGGAAAAATCATTACTCGTAATATTGATTTAGGTACACGCGTCAGCAAAGGGGATTTGTTAATGGCAATTGATGCCAAAGACGTTGTACAGACAGCAAATATTGGGGCTGCACAAGTGGAATCGGCCCGTGCACAATTAGCTTTAGCGGAGGCAAATTTAGCGCGCTATCGTCAACTTTATGAACAAGCAGCAATTAGCCTTGCACAATATGAGCAATATAAGACAACTTATGAGTCAGCGCTAGCTACATTAAAGCAAGCACAGGCGCAAGCAGCGCAAGGTAGTAATGCGCTAGAATATAGTCAGCTTTTGGCCGATGCAGATGGTGTAATCGCAGCGATCCAAGGGGAAGTAGGACAAGTGGTAGCTGCAGGACAGAGCATGGTTACGCTAGTGAAGGACGGAGAATTGGAAGTTGAAATTAATATCCCAGAAAGTCGAATAAAGGATGTTAAGGTGGGTGAATCAGCAGCAATCTCTTTTTGGGCGTTAAACAATGTGGTTGTCAACGGTACAATTCGAGAAATTTCCCCAATTGCAGACCCTGTTGCGCGAACTTATAAAGTTCGAATTACGCTGTTAAATTCGCCGGATACTATAAGTTTAGGTATGACAGCCAGTGCAAGATTAAATAATGTAGATACAGATTTAAATTATTATGTTGTTCCTTTATCTGCGATTTATCAAACGGATGATCATCCGAAAGTTTGGATTGTTAAAGATAATCAAGTGAAATTACAAGCGGTAGTCATTGAAAATTTTGCTGACAACGCAGTGAAAGTTACAGGAGGTCTACATGCTGGAGATGTTATTGTAACCGCAGGTGTGCATAAATTGCATGAAGGACAGGAAGTTCGGTTGGCAGGTGAGCCCAAATGAAGGGATTTAACTTAACAGAAATTGCTCTAAAAAATAAATCGCTCGTTTATTATTTCATTATCGTAACTTTTATTATGGGGATTTTTTCGTATGAAAAATTAGGGCGAATGGAAGACCCCGACTTTGTCATTCGGCAAATGGTAGTATCTGTTGCTTGGCCTGGCGCAAGTGCCAGAGAAGTTGAAGAACAGGTTACCGATAAATTGGAGAAGAAATTGCAGGACATTCCTGGACTTGATTATCTGGAGAGTAAATCTTATCCAGGCAAGGCGGTTATTTATGTAACACTTGTTGAGGACTTCCCGAAAGAATCAATAAAATCTTCTTGGTTCAATGCGAGAAATTTAGTAAATGATATCAAAGGTGACCTGCCAGAAGGTGTCGTCGGTCCATTTTTTAATGATAGTTTTGATGATGTATTTGGGTCAATCTATGCTTTGACGGGAGACGGATATTCGTATGAGGAAATGCGGGTGGAGGCAGAGCGGATTCGACGTACTTTATTGAATTTGGATAATGTAAAGAAAGTTGAACTCATTGGCGAACAATCGGAGAAAATATATGTAGAAGTTGAAACGAGTAAATTAGCGCAGCTTGGAATTTCACCTGACTTAATTGCTTCCGTTTTAAAAAATCAAAATGCCATGAATCCAGCCGGGATGGTGGAAACTCAGACCGATGATGTCTATATGCGTGTGACTGGTCAGTTTGATAGCGTTGAAGCAATTCAAAACCTAGCGATTCGCGCCAATGGCAAGACGTTTCGTCTTGGGGATATTGCAACCGTAGAAAGGAAATATGTAGAGCCGGCAGAACCGAAAATGTATTTTAACGGACAACCGGCAATTGGGATTGCGCTTTCGATGTCAGAAGGTGGTAATATTCTAAAGCTGGGGGATGATCTTTCTAAAACAGTAGATCAAATTAGTAAAGATTTGCCGCTTGGATTAGAGTTGAATCAAGTTTCGAATCAACCGAAAGTAGTAAAAGATTCGATTGGTGAATTTGTCAGAACTCTTTTGGAAGCGATTGCAATCGTTTTACTTGTAAGCTTTCTAAGCTTAGGAGTACGTACTGGACTTGTTGTAGCTGGCTGTATTCCCTTAGTTATTGCCGGTGTATTTTTAGCAATGTATATGCTTAATATTTCGTTACATAAAGTTTCGTTGGGTGCGCTTATTATTGCATTGGGACTTTTAGTTGATGATGCGATTATTGCCGTGGAAATGATGGCAGTGAAATTAGAACAAGGGTATGAACGATTTGAAGCAGCTTGCTATGCCTATACGGTAACTGCTGTTCCAATGCTTACAGGAACGTTGATTACTTGTGCAGGGTTTATTCCTGTAGGCTTTTCTAAAGGAATGTCAGCAGAATTTACTTCTTCGCTATTCCCCGTAATCTCTATTGCGCTCATTATTTCATGGATTGTTTCTGTTATGGTAGCGCCATTATTTGGCTATTATTTAATTCGAGTAAAAGTGCATCAAGAAGATAAAGACCCTTATCAAAGTAAATTTTATAAATTCTTTCGCAATCTATTGACTTGGTGTTTGCGCCATCGTGTACTAGTCATAGGGTGTACGATTGTTTGCTTTATTGGGTCGATTGGATTATTAAAATTTGTAAAACAAGAATTTTTCCCGCCTTCAACGCGTCCGGAGATTATCGTTTCTTTGACTTTGCCGGAGGGGGCGTCAATGAAAGCTACGGATATGACAGCAAATCGTTTTGCTGCGATGCTTGACGGATTAGATGGCATTGAAAATTATAGCTATTATGCAGGTGAGGGATCTCCACGATTTGTTCTAACCATGACCCCGGAATTGCCAGCGACGAATTTTGCACAATTTATCGTTGTTGCAAAAGACAATGAAGCAAGAGAAAAGCTTATTACAAAGTTTCAACAATCATTTTCAGAGGAGTTCTCAAATGTCATTGGGAATATTCGGTTGATTCAAACTGGGCCACCAGCGGAGTATCCAGTAATGTTTAGAGTTAGTGGATATGAGCACGAAAAAGTTCGTGAAATAGCCGATGAAGTTTCTAATATTATGGTTACAAATGATAAAGTAAAAGAAGTAAAGTTTAATTGGAAAGAAAAGAGCAAAGTTATGCATCTTGATTTAGATCAAGATAAATTGAGAAATTTGGGTATTGATGCAAAAACTTTTTCACTTAGCTTGCAAACGCAATTGTCAGGTGCAGCGATAGCCGAATATTACGAAGGTGATAAAACGGTGGATATCGTTTTTAGAATGAGTAGCGATGCACGTGAAGATTTATCAAAAATTAAAGATATGCCGATTTATATTGGAAACCGTTATGTTCCGTTAGAACAAATTGCAAAAGTCAGCTATTCAGCAGAAGAAGGAAAAATTGCAAGGCGTGATTTGAAACCAACAATTACACTTGGAGCAAATATTATCAATGGCGTAACAGGAAATGACGTTGCAAATGAAATTTTACAAAAAATAAAAGGGATTCAAGAGAATCTGCCGCCGGGGTATACAATTGAATCAGCAGGTGCATTAGAAAGTAGTGATAAATCTATTGAATTTATGATGGTACCGATTCCGGCAATGATTATTGTAATTATTACTCTATTGATGTTCCAGTTGAAACGGATGTCGCTGATGTTTATTACGTTAATGACCGCACCGCTTGGCATTATTGGAGTTGCGACAAGTATGCTCATTACCAATCAGTCGATGGGTTTTGTTGCAGAACTTGGGGTGTTAGCGTTAAGTGGAATGATTATTCGAAATTCTGTTATTCTAATTGATCAAATTGAAAAGCATATAGCTGATGGTGAAGATCCATGGCATGCAATTATTGATTCGGCAATTTTGCGGTTTAGACCGATTATGCTGACCGCAGCAGCTGCAATTTTAGGAATGATTCCATTGATGCGCAGTAATTTCTGGGGTCCGATGGCAGTTGCGATTGCAGGGGGGTTATTCTGTGCAACTGTACTTACCCTTTTGGTATTGCCAACGATGTATGCGGCGTGGTTTAAAGTAAAAGAAGAAAATGAATAAAATAAATAAAATAAAAAGTTCACTTCAGAAATGAAGTGAACTTTTTTCATATAAAAGAATTCTATGTATAAGATTTACTTAGCATTTTAGATGATAGCGGTGTGTAGACAGTAATCGCTTCATATAGCTAGCGCCAATTTTTTGTTTATAGCCAAGGATTTCACAAGCTTTTTTTATTTTGTCGCATTCGCAAATATTCTCAAAGTCTATTTCGATGATGTTGTTCGTAAAACCACGTTCGAAAATTTCCTCTTCGATATACTTGCAAACAAAACGTAATTCTGGATTCGCAATTTCATCAATAACAGCTCTTTTCACGCCGAAGACTCCTTTTCTTTAACAATAAAAAAACGCAGACTGACCCATTAATAAATGGCGTTACTGCGTGATTATCAACAAATCTCGGATAATCATATCCTATAATCTTACTTATAATGATATTATATATAATTTTTCGTCAAGTGTAAATTGTTAATTTCTGTTTCGTAACAGAAATTTACAAATTTTTTGCTTTAATGCGTTAAATTTATTTCCCAGTGCCGATTCGGATAATTTTATCTTCTGCGGAGTAGGTATCGACATAGAGGAGTTCACGGCTCACTTCTTGTCCTTGATAGCTTTTTATGCGGTAAGAGGATACAACATAGCCTTCTTGTCCGGGATCTGCAATAAATCTTGCTCCTTTCGATAAGGAAGGATCCGTTTGTTCAACGACTGCTGGAGGGATGACTTTGTCAATAGAAGAAGTCAGGCTAATCGTTTCTTTTGAAAAGCTTTGATGATTACCGAGTATATAAATTGTTAAGGTATTGCCCGTAACTTTTGTTAGAAGATAAATACTATTTGGTAATGTATTCTGAAAGGTGAAATCAATCAAGTTATCGGCAACGGTGGCATCTAGGCCAAAAGGTACATAGCCTAGAGGATGAAAGTGCGGAGTCCGATTCATAGGTTTTAAGTCGGCGAGCAATATTGCGTTATAAAGTGTGCTGCTTACTTGACAAACGCCGCCACCGATATCGGGAACGCTTTTGCCGTTAATAAGGACAGGTGCTTCTTTAAATCCAGCCTCTGCAACACGTAACCCGACATGTTCATTAAAGGAAAAGATTTCGCCGGACACAATGCAATGCTTATCAATGCTTTTAGCTGCAATACGGATATTTTCAGAACGATTTTCATTTTCTGCATTAAATTGTGAAGAGTACTCTGTAAGTAAAGTATCAATTTGCTTTAATGCATCAACGGTGACCTGAGGGGGAGAGATTTCTACATCGAGATGAACGATTAGGGGTAATTGTTTTTTTAATGCATCGAGGCTACAATCGTTCATCAGTTTATCAAAATTAGGTTTTTGTCCAATTTTTTCAGGGATAATTGTTACTTTTTCGCCGTCTAACTGACAATATGCATCTTCTGTATCTTGTCCAGATTGCGCATGTATTTTTTTTAGGACTGCTGTGAGTTTTGTTTCATTACAGCGAAATTCTGGTTCTATAATAATTCCAGAAGAAAAACATTGAATTTGCTCATAAATTCGTTTGAAAATATTGGAATTTCGCCCGATGGAAAAAGCTTTTTGAGCAGTAGCTGCACTATCCAGTTCTAAATCAATTTGATCAGCAGTGATTGACCAGGTTTTATTGTTGCAATCTATTTTTATCACTGGCGCAGGAACGATTTTTTCTTGAAAGTAGGTTTGTAATTTTGCCTCTGCTTCAGTGGTCGTCAAGCTGCTAACATGTATGAGAGGGGTGGAAACTCCAAAAAATATGCGATTGGAATTCAACAATGCGAGTCCGGTACTAAATAAAATCGTTAAAGTAAAGAGAATAGCCATACAGAGAAAAAGTAGAGTTACTAAGGTCTTTTGGTTAAAAATTAACTTTTTAATGAGATTTCCTCTTTTCTGAAGTAAGGGATGCTAGTCATCTTAAAATGCAAATGGAGTTAAAAATCCCGCTGCATTAAGTTGGGGTTATTGAAGGCATAACGCGAGTTCAGGGATTTTTTTTGATAAAGTAGCTTTTTGTAGAACTTCTTGCGTAACTTCGCCGCCAGCTTCGATAATGACAACACCACTGTCCGTTGTTAAGCGAAACTTTGCGCGGTGTCCAAGCAAAGTCTTTTTGTATTCGTCATCTGACATATGACTTGGTTTAATAAAGGAGGTTGTTTTCATTAATGGTGGATGGATTGGGGCTGGATCAATTTGATTCGATTTTAAAATTTTGCTTTGCTGTGCAAGCGGTGTAGGTTTAATCGGTTCTGGCGCAATTGGTTCAATTTCTACGTTTTCAATAATTGTAACATGTTTGCCATACGTAGAAATTTTATCAGCAGATAAGGTGACAACTGCGTTGTGACTATTCATAATTTCGCATTCTGCAATTTTACCTGCATCATCAATTATAATTTCCGTTACTTTTCCATAAAGGCTGCCTGTTTTTGTAATGACTTTTGTACCGATTATTTTTATATTTTCTACTAATAGTGGTTCATAATCGGCACCTTCCGTTAATGGAATAATGTCCGTATCATTCATAATGGTAATTGCATCGCCACCGATTGCTGTAATTGCATCAAATGGTAAGATCTTAGCTCCGCGAAACCACTCGTCGTCTTCAATGAGAATACCTGCAACAATCCCTTTATTCGCATCAATCATTAGACCTTTACTTGTGCCAAGCTCACTACATTCTGTAATACTTATGATAGGTAAACCTAGAATATTTATACTTTTTTTCATGTAAAATCCTCCTACTTTTTATATGAATAAATTTTTGTTCGATGCTTTATCCGATGACTAACCTGCGCTAAGATTCCAGCTATGGGAGTGAAAAGAGAAGTTAAGTCTTTGGATAAGGGAGACTAGGAGCCAGATGGAGTAAAAATCCACCTGAATCAAGTCTACTTTATATAAAGTAGAATAATTCGACAATTTTAACAAAAAACCTGTATCATTTTCTAATTTTTAGGTGGGGATGGTCGAAAATGATGAGATAAAGTATAATGGGAATATAACTCGAAATAAAATTTTCCTCACTTCTATAGGTGGGGAAACAACTGTAAGTAACAGGCGGTGAGCAGATATCTCCCGCCTCGTTGAAACGGCGATAGGTAGATTTTCTCACGGAAGATCTTGAACAATGGCGTTATAATTTGTGCAGGAAATGAGGCGGGAGTTTTGTTTGAAAAGCAAGCGGTAGTTTATCACGAGAGTGGGCTGCATACAAGGGTTGCTGCAATGATTGTGCAAAAGTCACATGAAATATATCAATCACGTCGATGCAAGTTATATATTCGCAGTAAAGATAGTGAGCGAATTGAGATTCGCAGCCTAATGTCTTTGGTTGCATTAAAGATTGGTTGTGGAGATTCTATTTGGGTTTCTACAGATGACGATAAACAATTCTCAGCAGTTGAAGAGATGGTTACTTTTCTTGAAGGGGATTTTAATTTAGGAAATTCTTCGGCGTTAAAAGAGGTTGACCAACTTTTACACGAAAATGCATTTACAGCAGAACAGATTTTTTCTAGTATGGCGAATGGTTTAATTGTAACCAATCAAGAAGATATTATAACTGTTTGCAATCCAGCAGCAGAGCGTCTTATTGGTATCCCCGCGGCTAAAGCGATCGGAAAGAGAGTTTATGATGTCGTACCAAATACGAGAATGCACATTGTCAATCAGACTGGGTTAGGTGAAATCGCATCTAGACAAGAAATTAATGGCGCAATGACGTTGACGAATCGTACGCCGATAATTATTGATGGAGAAGTCCGCGGAACAACGGCAATTTTTGAAGACGTATCGGCGCTTGAAAAAGTTACATGGGAATTTTATGAAGTCAAAGAAATGCAAGAAAGATTACAACTTATTTTGGAAACTGTGCAAGATGGTATCTGCGTATTAAATAAAGTTGGCGAGATTATTTATGCGAATCCTGCGTATTTGAAAATTGTGGATCGAAAAAGTGCTGAACTAATTGGGAAAAATATTCAGGAAATATCGCCAAATGGTGTAAGAAATACAGTTCTTAAGACAGGAAAACAGCAAATGGGCAGTATTGTAAAAAAGAAAAATGGTGTTACTGTCGTAGCGAATACAAATCCGATTATGGTTGATGGCGAGATTGCTGGCGTCGTATCTGTTGTGAAAAAAATTACGGAAGTTCAAGAGTTAATGGAGAAACTAATGAAAGTTTCTGCGAAAGCGGAGTATTTGGAACAGGAACTTTTGCGTACGAAAAAAAATAACAAAGCGTTTGCCCATTATATCGGTTCGAGTGGTAAAGTTGTTGATGTATTGGCAATGGCGGTAAAAGCTGCAAAAAGCAGTGCTACGGTATTGATTCGGGGTGAAAGTGGCACGGGGAAAGAATTGATTGCTGAGGGAATTCATTATGCAAGCAGTAGAGCGCAAGGTCCATTTATTCGTGTGAATTGTGGAGCAATTCCATCTGCGTTACTCGAAAGCGAATTGTTTGGCCACGAAAAGGGTGCGTTTACCGGTGCAACGAAGCGAAAACTTGGAAAGTTTGAATTAGCGAATAACGGTACGATTTTTCTTGATGAAATTGGCGATATGGATAGGAATATGCAAGTAAAGCTGTTAAGGGCTTTACAGCAACGCGAGTTTTATCGTGTTGGTGGCGAAACGTCCGTCAAAGTGAATGTGCGAATTATTGCCGCTACAAATCGAAATTTAGAAGAAATGTTAGAAAAGGAAACATTTCGTGATGATTTATATTATCGTTTGAATGTAATTCCACTCTTTTTACCACCACTTAGAGAACGAGCGCAGGATATCCCTTTATTAATTGAACATTTTATTGGGAAAATCAGCAATGAGATGCATAAACCAATAAAAGGAGTCACGACGGAGGCGCTAGATGTTTTAGTTGATTATCGTTGGCCGGGGAATGTTCGGGAGCTGGAAAATATCATGGAACGAGTGATTACTTTGATGGATGTAGAATATATTTCGCTAGAGCATTTGCCTTCCTATATTCGAGGAGAAACAGTAGTTCGAGAGGTCAAAAGAATTGAGGCGACTAGACGAGGTGCATTTGATGATAATATAGTGCTGCCTTGGGAAGAGTATGAAAAACAAATTATCAGCAATGCATTAAAAAAATGTGGAAGTTTTAATGCTGCTGGGAAAATGTTAAAATTAACGCATAAGACAGTTGCAACAAAAGCAAAAAAATACGGATTAACGAAAGAGTGAATTGATAAAAAATATCAACACCTAGTAAAAAGTATCAATGTCAGAAAGAATATTGATACTTTTTACTAGGTGTTTTGGTTTTTATAGGATGAATGGATTCTTTTCTTGGGAAAAAGAAAAAATGTTTTATTTGTAGATGGTGTTCGAAGTAAGATAAATCAAGAGGGAAAAAGGGGTTTAAAGAATTTTTCGAAATTTATTGTCGAATTTGCATAGGATTGGCACGCTGCTTGCAATATATATTAAGTGAAAGTCACGATACTATAGTGAACAAAATTTTTTTATAGGGAGAGATGGAGAGATGAAAAAAATTATTAATGTTCCTGAAAATGTTGTTGAAGAAATGCTTCAAGGTATGGTTGCTGCACATCCCCAATATTTGAAAAGAGTTGAAGGTGCAGACGTTGTAGTTAGAGTGAAAAAAGGTGAAAAAGTAGCTTTAGTAAGTGGTGGTGGTAGTGGTCATGAACCTTCACATGGTGGATTTGTAGGTAAAGGTATGTTAGATGGCGCTGTTGCTGGTGCTGTATTTACATCGCCAACACCAGATCAAGTATACGAAGCAGTAAAAGCTGTTGATAGTGGGAAGGGTGTTTTGCTAGTAATTAAAAATTACACTGGTGATGTAATGAATTTCGAAATGGCAGCAGAAATGGCGGCCGCTGATGGGATTGAAGTAGAAAAAGTTGTTGTAGCTGATGATGTTGCAGTAGAGAACAGTACATGGACAGTTGGTCGTCGTGGTATTGCGGGTACAGTGTTTGTTCATAAGATTGCTGGAGCAAAAGCTGAAGATGGAGGCTCACTTGCAGAAGTGAAAGAGGTTGCAGAAAAAGTAATTGCAAATGTTCGTTCAATGGGTATGGCTTTGTCGCCTTGCACAGTTCCGGCAGCAGGAAAACCAAGTTTCGAATTAGGTGAAAAAGAAGTAGAAATTGGTATGGGTATTCATGGGGAACCAGGTACACATCGTGAAGAAATCAAAACTGCGGATGAAATCGTTATGCACTTACTTGATAAAATTTTGGCAGAAGATATCGTTCATAGTGGCGATGAAGTTGCGGTACTGGTAAATGGTCTTGGAGCAACTCCACTTATGGAGCTTTATGTAGCAAATCGTAAAGTAGCAGAAATATTAGCCGAAAAAGGAATTAAGACAGTAAAAACTTTTGTTGGTAATTATATGACTTCTCTCGAAATGGCAGGTTTCTCTATTAGTGTTCTAAAATTAGATGCGGAAATGAAAGAATTGTTGTTAGCACCAGCGGATACTCCGGCGTTAGTTCAATTTTAATTAACATGATTAGGGCTTGTGCTAATGTGATGTTGGAACAAGCCCTTTTTTATAACGCAGGCTAATTTTTGTGATAAAGCATATTCTTTAGTGAAGTTGCTTAGTTTATTGTTTATGTGGATATAAAATAAAAAACTGCGAATAATACAACATATTATTTGCAACGGAAAAGGAAGAGAAATTTATGGCTGAGATAAATGAAGTAATTGGAGTTGTAGGAAAAGCGGTTATTGCACAAAAAGAATTTTTGACTTCACTTGATCAAGCGATTGGTGATGGGGATCATGGAATTAATATGGCGCGTGGCTTTGAAGCAGTAGAGAAGAAGCTTGAAGTGCTTGGTGAAGGCAAAGATATCGGTGCGGTTTTAAAAACTGTAGGTATGGCACTTATCTCAAGTGTTGGTGGAGCAGCAGGGCCTCTATATGGTACAGCTTTTATGCGTGCGGCAGTCCCAGCAGCGGGAAAATTTGCATTAGATGTAGACACAGCGGAACAAATGATTGCTGCAGCTGTAAAGGGGATTCAAGATCGCGGCAAAGCTGTAAAAGGTGAAAAAACAATGCTGGATGTATTCATTCCAGTCCATGAATGTTTTATTGAAGGAAAAGAAAAAGGCAAATCATTATTAGAATGTTTAGAAGCTTCGGTTAAGGCAGCAGAAGATGGGGTAGAATATACAAAGACAATTATTGCAACTAAAGGCAGAGCGAGTTACGTTGGCGAACGCAGTATTGGACATCAAGATGCAGGAGCAACTTCACTTACTGTAATGATTAAAGCTTTGTATGATTATTACAAAAAGTAAAAAGTGGGGTGGTAAGTATGGTTGGGATTGTAATCGTATCACATAGTGCAAAAGTAGCAGAAGGAATTAAAGAAATGGCGATGCAAATGTCGCGCCCAGAACAAAAAATCATTGCAGCTGGTGGTATGGAGGACGGAGGAATCGGTACTGATGCAATGAAAATTCAAGCTGCAATTGAGGCTGCAGATGATGGTAGTGGTGTACTTGTCTTAGTGGATTTAGGAAGTGCAGTTTTAAGTACTGATGTTGCATTGGAACTCGTAGATGAAGAATTAAAAGAAAGAGTAAAAGTAGCGGATACTCCAATTTTAGAAGGGGCAATTAGCGCAGCCGTAGAGGCTTCATTAGGAAGCCCGCTTGATACTGTTGTTGCTACGGCTGAAGGCGCCAGAAAGTTGCAAAAATTATGATTTTAGATTTTACAAATAAAAAGGTAAGAAGAGAATAGGAGAATACAATCATGGAACAAAAAGTTATTATTGTGAATGAAACAGGGATTCATGCTAGACCGGCGTCGATGTTTGTTCAGGCAGCTGCAAAATTTAAAAGTAAAATTACTGTAACTGCAAAAGGGAAAACGGTGGATGCAAAAAGTATCTTAATGATTATGGGAATGGGACTCACGAAAGGGACTGAACTTACGATTAAAGCAGAAGGCGCAGATGCAGAAGATGCGGTGAAAGCTTTAGTTGAATTAGTTGAATCTAAATTCGGAGAATAGAATAGAGACTGTTGGAAAGGTAGGTTATAGTTATGCCAGATGTATTACAAGGCAAGGGTGTTATTTCTGGAATTGCTATCGGCAAAGTCATGCTCGTAAGTCAAAATATAGACGGATATCTTGCTGCGTATGATGCTGGTGATAGTGAGTCTGAAATTCAAAAAGTCCACGAAGCAATTCGTAACGTTGTTGCTGATTTGGAAGCCAGTGTTAAAATGCTTAAAGCAAAAGAATCTATAGATAGAGCGGCGATTATGGAAGCTCATCTTATGATGGCACAAGATTCATCACTTGAAAGCGCAATTATTGATAAGGTTACGAGTACGGGGTCAGCGCCAAGAGCGATTTTATATGCAAGTGAAGAATATGCGGCGATGTTTGAAGGAATGGATGATGCGTATTTGAAGGAGCGGGCGGTAGATATCCGCGATGTTGGAAGACGAATCGCGAAACGGCTACTCGGTGTGCCTGAGCCTGAGTTTGGTGATGAGGCGGTAATCCTTTGTGGGCATGAGATAGAGCCTTCCGTTATAGCAAATATCCCATCTAACAAAATTGGCGGTGTTATTTTAGGGCAGGGGAGTACGACTTGTCATGCTGTTATTATTGCCAAAGCGCGGGCGATTACAACAGTTGTAGGTTTAGGCAAAAAAGTTGAAGCGATTAAAGATGGCACAATGGTATTAATTGATGGTGACGAAGGGGAAGTGTTAATTAATCCTGATGAACGAACGATTCGCAGTTATCAAAAGCGATTGGAAGAACAAAAGCGTCAGCAAGAACATTATGCACAGTTAGCACCATTGCCAGCGATTACAACAGATGGTGTCAAAGTGCAGCTTGCTGCAAATATTGGAAGTGCCGACGATGTGAAATCAGCACTTACTTATGGTTGTGAAGGTGTTGGATTATTTAGAACAGAATTTGTATTTATGGGCAAAGAAAATATTCCGACGGAAGAAGATCAATATCTCGCTTATAAAAAAGCTGTAGAAAAGTGTGCAGGTAATATCTGTGTAATTAGAACGATGGATATTGGTGGAGATAAACCGCTCGCATATCTTGATGTACCACCAGAAGATAACCCGTTTTTGGGCTGGCGGGCACTACGAATCAGTTTAACTAGAGAAGATTTATTTATTCCGCAATTAAAAGCAATTTTACGTGCAGGTGTTTATGGAAAAGCAGCAATTATGTTGCCGATGGTTATCAGTGTTACAGAAATCAATCAGGTGAAAACTCTGCTTGAAAAAGCAAAAAATGAATTGATTGCAGAAGGAAAAGAATATTCTGAGGATGTATCTTTAGGTATCATGGTAGAGACTCCAGCTGCAGCAGTTATGGCACCCGTTCTGGCAAAACATGTAGATTTCTTTAGCATTGGGACGAATGATTTGGTTCAATATACACTTGCGGTAGATAGAGTAAATCATAATGTTGCTTATTTATATAGTCATTTCCATCCAGCTGTTTTGCGTTTAATTTATACGACGATTAAAGCAGCTAGAGATCATAATATTTGGGCTGGTATGTGCGGTGAAATGGCGAGTGATCCAGCTGCCGCAGTATTGCTTTTAGGCATGGGAATTCATGAGCTTAGCATGAGTGCACCATCTATTCCTAAAGTAAAAGAAAAAATCCGTAAAATTAGCTTTGAAGAAGCAAAAGTTATCCTAGAAGCAGTTCTACAATTAGAGACTGCCGAAGAAGTAAAAGAGTATTTGAAGAATAATCTATAAAATAAGGTTGGGATTTAGTGGAGTTTTGATTTTATCTAAATCTTAGTAGAACTTATTCCCAAAATAAATAAAAAGCGTTTGCAGCACGGTGCTTGTAAACGCTTTTTATTTATAAAGGAAAAGTAATTTCAAAAGTTGTGCCTGTGGGAGTTGAAGCGACATTAATTTCAGCTTGATGTAAGTTTGCGATATTGTAACAAATACATAGACCTAACCCTGAATTCATCTCTTTGGTTGTAAAAAATGGTTGACCAATATTTTTAAGGATTTCTTCTGGAATTCCAAAACCTTCATCTTGAATAGTTAGAATGACTGAATTTGGTGTTGCAAGGGTGATGATTGTTAATGTGCCAGTATAGGGCATGGCATCAAAGGCGTTTGTAGCTAAATTAATGAGAAGCTGTTTAATCTGGCTTATATCAAGCATTTGATCGGGGAGTGGGGTTAAATTTAAGTAAATGTTTATTCTGCGGGATCCATCAAGGTTGCAAGCTTTTGTATTTAAAATAGATTGAATGTCTATAATAATGTCATTTAGATTGCTTTTTGTCAGTTCAAGATTTTTTTGCTTACTTAGTAATAAATATTGTTGAATAAATTTATTGCAGTTTTCTATTTCGTTTAATGCAAGACATAATTTACTGCGTTGCTTTTCAAATTCGGGTTTTACATAAAAGAGCTGCAAATAGCCGGAAATTGTAGTTAAAGGATTTCGGACACGATCGGCTACCTCTGTTGCCATTTGACCGATGATTTTCATATTGTTTAAGTGAAGCATTTCTTTATCTAGAGAGCGCTTTAGACTGATATCACGAATAAGCGATTCAAATCCTATAATATTGTTATTATCATCGAAAAAAGGAGAAAAGGTCTGTTCCACCCAAATAAATTTACCACTTTTATGGATGATGCGGTATTGTTTTGGCGGATTATGATTAGAGCAAAAAGTAGAAGGTTGTTTTTTCAAAACTTTAAAAATATGATGATCTTCGTGATATATAATGCTGTAAATTAAGTGAGGATTATCGTAAAATTCTTTAGGGGGATAACCCGTTAATTTTAAGATAGCAAGACTTATATAATCGATACGAAAGTTTGGGTGAATGTGAAATCGACAAATTGTATCAGGTAAATTTTCAGTTAATCGTTGATAGCGAATTTTTTCACTGATTAAATCGTAATTGTTCTTTTCTAAAAACACAGAAAGTAATCCAATGATTATAAGGATTCTTAGAAAAACTTCGACTAACAAGAGAAGTTTCTGGTTAATTTCTATTATGCATAAAATTGCTGAAATAAAAAACAGTAGACCTGAAGCAATGAATGAAAATGCTGCGATATTTTTCGCATGAATACTTTTGGGTAAATGCTTTAAAAACATATAACCATTTCTAGTAGAGCTAAAAGAAAGCGCAATATACGAAATTGTCAATAGAGTATAAAATGGCAAATTAAAGATAGACGTAAGGATGAGAAACGTAATATATGTGAAAAAAAAGTATAGCCAAGATTTTTTATTTTTAATTTTTAGCAAAGTATTTGTTGTATATAAATCTAAAATGATAGAAATAATGCATGTAAACTGATAAATCTGCCAAAAAGCAGACGGTAAATTAAGGGAAGCAATGGCGAGAATTTTTATGCGAAATGTATGAGCAAAACAAGAGAATAACCAAAGAAAAAGATGCTTTTTACGATAACATAAGTAAAGATACGCAAAAATAAATATTGCAATAAGTGAAGGAAATCCTGCAAATAAAGTTGTTGAAAAATCGGATAAAAGTGTGGGCAAGGATTGCACCTCCACAGATAAAAATCAATGAATAAAATATTCGTTCTCTATAGATGATATCCTCCATAAAATAGAAAAATAATACTAAAAGAATACTTAAAAAAACAAAATTATACAGAGAATCTAAAGTTTTATTTTGAAAAATCTCGATAATAGCTTTATTTTATAGAAGAAGAAGTTTATTTGCTTTAAATAATTTAGCATTTTAATTAATTGTTATATAAATGTACGTTATTATTGGATGTTTTTTGAATACATTTACAACATAATAGCTTTTTTATAAATTTTTTGTTATTATTGTATAGTGCACTTATAAGAAAGTATTTTAGGGATTTGGCATTTAATTAAAGATGAATGTTTTGATAGGATATAGGAGGAAGCTTTATGAGCGTATCTATAACGATTAAAGAAGCAAGATGTAAAGGTTGCAAGATTTGTGTAACTTTTTGTCCTAAAGCTGTATTAGCTTTAGATACATTAGGCAAAGTGCAAGTGGTAAATGCTGAGGCATGCATTGCTTGTGGTTTGTGTGAATTACGTTGTCCAGATTATGCGATTTATATAGATAAGAAGGTGAATGCAAATGAATAAAGCTAGATTAATGCAGGGGAATGAGGCTTGTGCAGAAGGAGCATTAGCCGCAGGAGTTCGGTTTTTCGGTGGATATCCAATTACACCTTCTACGGAGATTGCTGAAACAATGGCAGATTTGTTACCCAAATACGGTGGTAAGTTTATTCAAATGGAGGATGAAATTGGTGGAGCAGCTGTAATATTAGGAGCTTCACTGGCAGGAAAAAAGGTAATGACAGCTACGTCAGGCCCGGGATTCTCATTAAAACAGGAATTGATAGGATTTGCCGCAATTGCTGAAATTCCGATGGTTATTGCCAATGTGCAACGTGTAGGTCCTTCGACAGGACAGCCAACATCACCATCCCAGGGGGATGTTATGCAAGCTCGTTGGGGTACGCATGGTGATCATCCAATGATCGCACTTTCACCATGGACTGTGAAAGAAACTTTTGATGTTACGATAAAAGCAGTAAATTATGCGGAACGTTTTAGAACACCAGTTATTATCTTATTAGATGAAATTGTTGGGCACTTAAGAGAATGTGTAGAACTTCCAGAAATAAAAGATATTGAGGTTTATCCACGGCGTAAACCAACATGCACACGTGCAGAAGGGTATCAACCATATCGCCCGACAGAGGACTTGGTGCCAAATGTTGCAGATTTTGGTCAAGGGTATCGTATTCATGTGACGGGACTTATTCATGATGAAACGGGGTTCCCTTCTGGAAGTCCGAAAGTAACAGAAGAGTCTATTCATCGTTTGCATGAAAAGATTATGCGTGTACAAGATGAAATTACGCATTATGATGAATTTTTTATGGAAGATGCTGAGTATGCTGTCGTTGCTTATGGCGGTACAGCTCGTACAGCCTATGCCGCGGTTGAAACTGCGCGCAAAAAGGGAATTAAAGTAGGTATGGTTCGGTTAATGACGATTTGGCCATTCGCCGATAAAGTAATTAAAGAAGTTGCTACAAAAGTAAAAGCGATTTTGGTACCTGAACTTAACTATGGGCAATTAGTTCATGAAGTAGAACGGGCAGCAAATGGGATGGCTAAAGTGAAGCTATTAGCAAAATATAATACGGAAATCTTTACGCCAGATGAAGTTACTTCAGCAATTGAAAAATTAGCTCAGGAGGTGCTGAAATGAGAAGTTACGATAAATATTTTCGCCAAAACAGATTGCCTCATTTATGGTGCCCTGGCTGTGGTAATGGGATTGTAATGAAGGCAATTGTGCAAGCAATAGAAAAGAAAAATTTAGATCAAGATAAAACGATTATTGTATCGGGGATTGGATGTTCATCAAGAGCGTCAGGGTATATGAACTTTGATACTTTGCATACAGCACATGGAAGAGCAATTCCATTTGCAACGGGAATTAAATTAGCGAATCCCGAATTAAATGTTATTGTCATCACAGGTGACGGAGATTGTACGGCAATTGGCGGAAATCATTTTATTCATGGCTGTCGTAGAAACGTGGATTTAACGGTGATTTTGTTCAATAATAATATTTATGGGATGACCGGTGGGCAGGCATCTCCGCTTACTCCACTTACGAAGAAAGCAACTACAGCGCCATATGGTTCAATTGATCGTCCTTTTGATCCATGTGACTTAGCGAGAGCGGCGGGGGCTACGTATGTTGCGCGCAGTACGGCATTCCATGTAAAGCATCTAGCTGATATGATTGCACAAGGAATGGATAATGACGGCTTCTCCTTTATTGAAGCAATTACGCAATGTCCTATTTCCTATGGTAGAAAAAATAAATTAGGTGATGCACCGGCGATGTTAAAATGGATGAGTGAACACGCTGTGATGCAAGCTGCTTTTGATAAATTACCAGAAGAAAAACGTGAAGATAAATTCCCTATCGGAATTTTGCATAAAGCTTCGACAACAGAATACACAACAGCTTATCAAAAAGTCATTGACTTAGCTGGAGGTGCAAAATGATGAAACAGATTAGATTATCAGGCTCGGGTGGGCAGGGTGTTATAACAGCGGCGATTATTTTTGCTGAAGGTGCAGTCGTAGAAGGTAAGCAAGCGGTACAATCGCAGTCTTATGGGCCGGAAGCCCGTGGTGGTGCATCGAAAGCAGAGGTTATTATTTCTGACAGTTTTATTTATCATCCGAAAGTAACGCATCCGGACATTGTATTGGCAATGACGCAAAAAGCTGCCGATAAATACTATCATGATTTGTCGCAAGAGGGATTGCTTGTCGTTGACGAAGAACTTGTTCCGCATGTGCCGAATCATCCAAATGTAATAAAAGTACCGATTACCAGACTTGCTGTAGAAGGGCTAGGAAAATCGTTATTTGCCAACGTTGTTGCACTTGGATTATTAGTAAAACTATCGAATTTAGTTCAACTGGAAACCATAAAAGAAGTGGTGGCTAGGCGTGTGCCGCCAGCAACGATTGAAAAAAATATGGAAGCGTTAATGATTGGTTATCATGCAATTGATTAAATAAATTAAAAATCTTCTTATTTGTGTTACAATAGACAAATAAGAAGATTTTTTTTAAGGAAATGATACAATGACAGAAATATTTAAAAATGATTGGGCAAAGCTTTTAAATACAGAATTGGAAAAACCGTATTATAAAAGTTTGAGATCTTTTCTAATTGATGAATATCGTCAGCGACGAATTTTCCCGAGCATGTATGATATTTTTAATGCGCTTCACTATACTCCATATAAAGAGACGAAAGTTGTCATCTTAGGGCAAGATCCTTATCACGGTGCGGGACAGGCACATGGGCTGAGTTTTTCTGTGCGTCCGGGAGTTAAACCGCCACCATCTTTAATTAATATATTCAAAGAGCTTAAGAGCGATTTGAGTTGCAAAATTCCAAATCACGGTTGTTTGACTTCGTGGGCTAAACAGGGTGTATTATTATTAAACACGGTATTAACTGTTCGTGAACGGCAGGCAAATTCACACCAAGGTGTTGGCTGGGAGTTTTTCACCGATCGGATAATTGAACTCTTAAATGAGAATTCTAAGCCGCTGGTTTTTATTTTGTGGGGTAGTCCTGCCCAACGAAAAGCAACTATGATTACAAATTCAAAACATTTAATTTTAAAATCGCCGCATCCAAGCCCTCTTTCTGCTCATCGCGGATTTTTCGGCAGTAAACCATTTTCACAGGCAAATGCATATCTTATTAAAAATGGCAGAACACCGATTGATTGGCAGCTTCCTGAAAGGCCTCAATCGGATACTTGAAAGGGGCTGAAAAGGTGCATTTTTTTGATATTCACCCTATGAATTTAATGAAGTCTTTATCTATGGCACTTGAGCTAACGGTAAATGGAATGTCAACGCATCATTGGCGGACGGCGCTTATTGCAGATTGTATTGCAAAAGAATTGAAACTGGAGGAGATAGAGCGGCAGGAGGTTGTCTATGCTGCTTTGATTCATGATATTGGTGCAGTATCCAATTGGGAAGAACGAAAATTACTAAGAACGATGGATGATTCTAAGCGGATTTATTTGCATGCTGAAGAAGGATATGAACTACTTTTGTTATCAAAGCGGTTTGAGAAATTAGCGAAGCCCATTAGATATCATCATGATAATTGGTGCGGGGGCAATCCATCTGGATTAGCAGGAGATAAAATTCCATTAGCTTCGCGAATTATCCATTTAGCGGATAGAATAGAAGTTTCTATTTATCCGGGTACATATATTTTCGATCAGAAAAACAAAATTTTAGATTATGTAGATGAGAAATCAGGTACTGCATTTGATCCAAATTTGATAGATGCTTTTAATCAATGTGCGAAATCAGAAGCCTTTTGGCTAGATCTAATAAATCCGAATTATAAAGAAGTATTTTTTAGCAGTCTGGATGTCTATGGTTCAATCTCTTATACATTAGGAGATGTAACAGAAATTGCGGATATTTTTTCGATTATTATTGACAAAACGAGTCGCTATACAGCAAAACATTCTCGTGGAGTTGCAGAAGTAGCAGCGTATTTAGCAAAAAAAGCAGGTTTTAGTCCATCTGAGGTAAAAGAGATGAGAATTGCAGGCCTTTTGCATGACTTGGGAAAACTAGCGATACCAAATGAGATTTTAGAAAAGCCAGAGAAGTTGACGGAGGAAGAGTATTTACTGATTAAACAGCATACTTATTATACTTATCGTATTTTGCAAGGAATTGATAATTTTGAAAAAATTGCTCAATGGGCAGCTTACCATCATGAAACTTTGGATGGCACAGGATATCCATTTCGTATATCAGAAGATTCTCTATCTTTAGGATCAAAAATATTAGCTGTAGCAGATGTTTTTACGGCGCTGACAGAAGATCGTCCCTATAGAGAAAGCCTATCTGAAGAAAAAGTAAAGGATATCATGGGGAAAATGGCAAAGTATCGCAGATTGGATAAGCAGATTATAGATCTTTTATTTGAGCATTATCAAGATGCGCGAGCGTTTATTTAGAGTTTACATAAATAAGATGATTGTTACCCCAGAGGGGGGATTTCGGCTAAATTATCGGATAAAATTTTATAGATTTCACATAATATATTGATGGTTTTTATTTGTTGAATGGACAAAATTGTGGAAAAAGGTTATAGTGTAGTCAAGATAAGCTGTTTATCTATAATATTTTATAGGAGGGATTGTATTGTCAAAGTCAGATGACGCATTGAGCAAGTTAGGCACATGGATTATCGCGGCGACGGTTCTTGGTGCTGTAGTTGGTTTGCTAATGGGGGAATCGGCAAAAATATTTGCCCCTATCGGTGATTTATTTATGCAATTGATAAAAATGGTTGTAGTGCCAATGGTTTTTTTCTCGCTAGTTGGCGGTGGCGCTTCTCTAGGAAATTCCAAATCGGCAGGGAAAATTGGTATTGTTACATTTATTTATTATGCAGTGACAACAATAGCTTCAGTCGTAATTGGTCTTTTGTTCGGCGAACTTTTCAAACCTGGTGCAGGCATGAGCTTAGAAACATTTAATGCAATCGCATCAAATGAATTTGCCGATAAAGGAGCATTACCTGGTTTTTGGGATACAGTGATTGGATTTGTTCCATCTAACCCATTTGCCGCACTTGTTGAAGGGAATATTTTACAAATTATAGTATTTGCATTATTTATTGGTTTTTCAATTGCGAAATTTTCTGGAGAAAAGAGAGAATTTTTACTTAATGTTTTCAACTATATGACTGAGGTATTAATTAACATCATGACAGTAATTATGTATGTTGCGCCAATTGGTGTATTTGCTTTAATGGCAGATGCTGTAGGTACGTTTGGTTATGACGTTTTAGTAAAGATTACATATTTAGTTGGTATTTATATTTTGGTGCTTGCACTTGTGAACTTTGTTATGATTGGTGGATCTGTAGCGTTGTTTGCAAAAAATGTTACATTTGCACAATTTTTTAAAAGCATGTATAAGGTACAATTATTTGCGTTTTCGACGGCATCTTCTATGGCCACTTTACCGTTAAATATGGCAACTGTACAAAATGAATTAAAAGTGTCGAAAGAAACCACTTCTTTTGCGCTTCCGTTAGGTGCTACGATTAATATGAATGGGAATGCAGCATATTATGCATTAGCCGCGTGTTTCTTTGCCCAGATGTTTGGGATGGAGCTTACAACAGCGCAATATATTGCAATTATTGTTACTTCAACATTAGGTGCTGTAGGGCAAGCGGGTGTTCCTGGACCTACGCTTCTTGTTGTTGCAGTATTGATGGCGGCAAACATTCCAATTGTGGCATTGCCAATTCTATTTGGTGTAGATAGAATTTTTGATATGCTTAGAACGGCAGTTAACATTACTGGTGATGCAGCTTGCGCAACAATTGTAGATGGACTTAGAGACGACGAATAAGAATAAAACAAAAAACTCCTTCGCTGGCGGCGGAGGAGTTTTTTGTTTTATTAAAGGGGATTTGTAAGTTAAAGTGCGAATATAATCAATAGAGAGTACGATGATAAAATCCCCACTTCTACCATATAAATGGGAAAACTTAATGAGATACTTCTCCTGTATTAAAGAGAATACGGAAGGGAGCGATTGCGTATGATGGAAAAATCAAATGGGTGTTGTAATGATAAAAGCGGTTATGTAGAAAGTCAATTTTATTATGGTGAGAACACTCTAATTCCTGTTGCATCTACTTATAATAAATATCCCGTTACGCCTGAGCAACAGCAGCTATACATTTTGCAAAAGATGGTGGACCATGAAGTGCATTATAATGTATCAAAAGTATTTTTCATTAAGGGGGAGCTTGATAAAGCGAAGTTAGCGGCTGCATTTGACCAATTGGTTGAACGTCATACGATTTTGCGAACGTATTTTGTTGCTGTTGATGGGCGGGGCTACCAAAAAGTTGCGCGGAAAGTGCATTATAAAAAACTTTTTAAAACTATTGCGAATAAGGTGGATATTCCTTATGTTATTTATGATTGGTTAAAGCCATTTCAAACGGATAAACCGGGATTGTTTTCCTTTGGTTTAATTGAGGTATCGAAAACTGAAAATTATGTATTTTTAGCAGGGCATTACAGCATTTTAGATAGCCGTTCGCTAATGATACTTTTTGACGAGCTGATGAAGCTATATTGTGATAAATCACTGGATAAACCAGTGATAACCTATCATGATTTTGCAGTATGGCAAGAATGTCGGTTTTATGGAAGAGATTATGAAAAGCGCAGACGGTTTTGGCATGAAATGCTGAAAGGGGATTTGCCATTATTGAATTTGCCAACGGATTATATGCGCCCTGCAATCATGAACCGTAGCGGCTCAGAGGCGAGTCTTGATTTAAGTATGGAATTGAGTGAAAAAATTAGAGGTTTTGTATGTGAAACGAAAACTTCGCTTTGTGCATTGTTTTTTAGCGCATATGCCGGACTTTTATCGCAACTGAGCCAGCAGGAGGATATTATTATTGGAATTCCTTTTGCAGGTAGAATGTATAAAGATGTGATAAATATTCCTGGAATGTTTGCAAATATGCATGGAATTCGTACGAATCCTGATAAAAAAATAACGTTTATTGATTTTTTGGAAAAAAACTACTTGCTTTTAGAAGAAGCGAAATTAAATCAGTCGTATCCTATTACCACGTTATTAGAGGAACTTAAGGTTAAACAACGAGCTGATCGAAATCCGCTTTGTGATGTAAGCTTCGAATTTTTGCCAGATAGTGGTGCAAAAATGCATGGGACTTTGGAGACGATACCATTTTTAATCCCAGTGAGGACGAGTTGGTTCGATTTATCTTTTACGGTACAGGATTTGGGAAGTCATTTAACGATTGGATTTATTTATTACAATAAGCTATTTAAGCAAAGTACGATAAAAAATTGGCTAAAAGCATTTGAACGTTATATTTCTGTAATTATTGATGAGTCAAGTCAAGCGCTAGCAGATCTGGGAAGAAAGGTAGAATTTGGAAATAAAGTAGATAAAGGACAAGTAGATTTAAATGAAAACTCATATAGTAAAGATGCTGCGACTTGGCTGACAATGGTTAAGGAAAGAGCGCACTTACAAAAGATAAAATTAAGATTAACGAAAAGTCCAAAACTAGATAGTATTAAAAAGACAGCGCAAGCAAAAAAAAATGATTGTTCCGTACCAAAAGAACTTTCCCAAAAGGAAGAAAATGACTATAAGGCAGTACTACTTATTGGTGCTGATGAATATGTTGGCGTACATATATTTTATGAACTGTTTTGTCAGGGTAAATGTGAGTTATATCTTCTTGTAGGAGCAGAAAAAGAGGAGATGGCTAGGGCGAAGATAAAGGGAATTTTAGATTACTATTTAGGTGAAAGTTTGGCAACACTTTGTTTGGAATCGCCTCGAGTTCACATAATTGTGGGTGATATATGTAAAGCTAACCTTGGGGTATCGCGGGCAGATGCACAGCTTCTCGTGCAGAATATTGATATGGTTTTAAATTCTGTGCAGGCGATACCACTAGATAACGACAAGGATTTGTATGTAGAAAATGTCCAGGCAGTATTAAATCTCATTGAGTTTGCAAAAAAAATAGAAAATCTAGTTGATGTTGTTTATCTATCCACTTTGTCTATCGCATCTGGCGATGTTAAGGATAAATTGTTGGTGCATTTTAATGAGTCTGACAGTGATATTGGACAAAAGATGAGATTTTACTATGCTGAAACAAAATTGCAGGCGGAAAAAGAACTTGAAAAGGCAAGAGCAGAAGGACTTTCTGTGACGATCTATCGAATTGGTGATTTGTTATTACCTGCGCCGAAAGGAAAATTGCCGCGAAATTTAGCGGAGACATCTTTTTTTAATTTGTTTTCAGCCTATGTAAATATAGGGATTGTTCCTAGAGATTTTGTAAATCCTAAGGTTAGTCGTGTAGATGATGTTGCACGAGCAATCGTAGCAATACAGAATAGAAAAGGCAAGAAAGAGTATACTTTTCATGTTCATAGTGATCAGGTGATCAACTTAGGGCATGTATTGAATTCTGCACCAATTCATATGGAACTACAAGAAGTGAGTAATATTGAATTTGTAAATTTATTATATAAAAACTTTGGTAGGCTAGGGTTTAAAGAGTATATTGAAAACATCATTGCAAGATCGGATTGGATTTCGGAGAAGGAAGTGACGCAATATCGTATTGACTCTGAAAAGACGATGAAATATTTGGAACAATTGAATTTTAAATGGCATGAAGTTGATCTAGATGTGTTTGATGCTTTAGTTGAAGTTGCCTTAACAAAGAGAATCCAATTTTTAAGTAAGCTGCCAGTCGTACAAGATTTCAACTCGGCAGAATTATTTAGTCTGGCGAAAAAAGGAAAGCAGGTATTATATGCACCGGCAGAGGTCATTGCCTGGGAAGGTGATTTTAACGATAAATTTATCATTATTTGGGATGGCTTTGTTGATAGTAGTAAGAGGAATGTGATTGGTTGGGAAAATTCTATAGGAATCTATAAAAATGGAGATTTTTTTGGCAGTGCGAGCTTAGCGGATGGAGTAACGATTTCACAGACTACGCTTGAGGCAATGAATCAAGATGTGTTAATATTAGAATTTAAGGCGGAAGCAATTCGTGATTTTATGAAAGCGAAGCCGGAATTCGCATTGCGATTGATCCAGAAACTGCATGAACAATTGGATCGATTGAAATGGCTTTGGATAAATGGAAACTGATAAAAGTAAAGGTGATAGTATGGATAGATTTTCGCGTACGGAGCGATTACTCGGCAAAGAATCGTTGAAAAAGTTAAATGATAGTAAGGTGGCTGTATTTGGAATTGGCGGTGTTGGGAGCTTCGTCGTTGAAGGATTGGTGCGCAGTGGCGTAGGTAAACTGGTATTGGTTGATAAAGATACGATTGCAAAATCAAATCTTAACCGACAATTGCATGCAACAACGGAGACAATTGGTAGAGCAAAAGTTGAAGTGATGAAAGAACGTATTTTAGCGATTAATGAAAACGCTGAGGTCACGGCGATAGAAAAGTTTTATTTGCCTGAGGTGGCAGAAGATTTTTTTCAAGAAAATTATGATTATGTGGTTGATGCAATTGATACAGTAGCAGGGAAAATTGATTTAGTTGTGCAATGCAAGTCAAGAAACATTCCGATTATTAGCAGTATGGGAGCGGGAAATAAGCTTGATCCAACGAAATTTGAGGTAACAGATATTTACAAGACAAATATTTGTCCATTAGCAAAGGTCATGCGCAAAGAATTGCGTAAGCGGGAAATTCCGTCATTAAAAGTCGTTTACTCACAGGAGCCTGCAATTACGCCATTTGAAACCGAGGAATTTGATCTATATAGAAGACAGATTCCAGGGAGTGTAGCGTTTGTTCCTTCTGTTGCGGGATTGATTATTGCTGGGGAAGTAGTAAAAGATTTGGTAAGATAGTGCCAAAAATAAAGGTTTACGAGTTTACGCAAGATATGTTATAATAATTGTCATGGAATTGAAGTGATTTTATTGAATGCCGACACGCGTTTTGGCAGAAATGCCTTAACGCGTCTTTTTGTGCGTATGGGAAGGACTGTTTTCGAGGGGAAAATTAATTATGGAGTTGATGCTAAATGTATAAAAAAGTATCGAAGATTGAGATAATATCGTTCGGATTGATGTTATTTTCAATTTTCTTCGGTGCAGGCAATTTAATATTTCCTCCAGCTTTAGGACAAGCTGCGGGATCTAATATGTTTTCAGCAATGTCTGGATTCTTAATTACTGGTGTAGGATTGCCTTTGCTTGGGGTTCTGGCAATTGGATTAGCAGGTGGTAATTATACACAGATGATAGAAAATAGAGTGCATAGATATTTTATGCTTGCTATGTTAGTTATCCTAAACTTGACGATTGGGCCTTTATTTGCGATTCCGCGGACGGGTGCGGTATCGTTTGAAGTTGGATTTAGACCATTCCTTAGCCCGGAATATGATGCGATAGGTCAGTTTGTTTATACGTTTATTTTCTTTGGGCTTACGTATTTTCTTGCATTAAATCCATCAAAGTTAGTCGATTGGGTAGGGAAATTATTAACGCCGATCTTATTGTTTTTTATTGCGTTGCTTGTATTACAAGGAATTGTTGCACCATTAGGTCCATTGGAATCACCTATGGAGGCATATTACCATGCGCCGTTTTTGCAAGGTGTTCAATCAGGGTATTTGACAATGGATTTGTTGGCCTTTATAGCAATTGGTTCTATTGTAGTAAATTCAATGCGCGATAAAGGCATTCATAAACCCGCGGATATTACGAAATACTGTACAATTGCAGGTTTAATTTCTGCGACTTTGATGGGGCTGGTGTATGTTTCACTGGCGTATTTAGGCGCAACTAGCGTAGAAATATTAGGGCAGTCGGAAAATGGCGGTATTATTTTAGCAAGTGTTGCAAACCTTTATTTTGGACATATGGGAAATGTTATTTTAGCAATTATTATTAGTTTTGCTTGCTTAACGACAAGTTGTGGTTTATCTGCTTCTTGTGCCACTTTCTTTAGTGGTTTATTTTATAAGAAAATTACGTATAAACAATGCTTAACTGCGTTTGTATTATTCAGCATGGCTGCTTCTAATATTGGTTTAACAAGTTTAATTAATTTATCGGTACCATTTTTAGTCGGCATCTATCCAATGGTTATCGTTCTGGTCTTGTTATCTATGTCCGAAAACTTATTCGGAAAGAGAAGGGAAGTTTACTGGGGAAGTTTAGGCTTGACTTTTATCTTTAGTATATTCGATGGAATGCAGGCTGCAAATATTCACTTTGATTTTATCCATCGCCTTTGCACAGAGTTTTTACCGTTATATATATTTAATTTTGGTTGGGTAGTGCCATCTATTGTTGGGGCGGTATTAGGTTATATCATTTCATTCTTTCGAAAATAATAAAATGCAAAAGACGGAGTGAGCGTACATTATGTACGTTTTCACTCCGTCTTTTTGTATTAAGTAAAAGTAAATTATAATAATTCTTTTCTTAGCTCTTCTCCTGATTTTGGGGATAACCATGCAAATGGGATATCAAATACAGTACTTGCTCCACTACCACCATGTTGTTTTAGTCGATAAGCTGCACGTGCGTAAGCAACTAATACACTTGAGGTAAATTCAGGATTGCTGTCGAGTTTTAAGGCAAATTCAATCACATGATTTGTGCCTGGACTAGTTTGACCATTTCTAAATACGAATCCCCCATGAGGAATACCTGTGTGTTTTTCATTAAATTCAGTTTCAGAAATGAAATGAACTATAGTTTCATAGCCAACGAAGTAATTTGGCATTGTTTTAATCGCTGCTTCAATCGCAGTTAAATCAGCACCATCTTCAGCAACGACATAGCAATCACGCAAATGTACTTCATTGCCTTTGATCGCAGGACATTCACCACTTCGAATAGCATTGACTACTTCTTCTTTTGGGATCGTATATTGTTTCGCATTTTTTACGCCGACGATACGGCGAATTGCGTCAGAATGACCTTGGCTTACGCCTTTTCCCCAGAAGGTATAATCTTGTCCATTTGGTAAAACAGCACTAGCTAATAAACGATTTAAGGAGAATAGGCCAGGGTCCCAACCTACAGAAATAATGGATACGGTATTTGCTTTTTTCGAAGTTTTATCCATACTTGCAAAATATGTAGGGATTTTTGCATGAGTATCAAAACTATCGATTGTATTAAAATATTGTGCAACAAGAGGCCCTTGTACTTCAAGATCGGTTGCAGAACCGCCGCATAATACCATAACATCAATTTTACCTTGGTATTCGGTAATTTTATCTAAGCTGACAGCAGGTACACCGCTTTGTGTTCCAGCTAATTCTCTACGGGAAAATACAGCTACTAATTCAATATCATCGCATTGCGCTGCGGCTAATTCGACACCTTTGCCTAAATTGCCGTAACCAACGATGCCAATTTTTATCGTTTTTTTCATAGGATACCTCCAAAGTATTCAGTCTAATTATAATGATATTTGCCGATAAAAATCGAGCGAATTTCATCATGGAATAATTATAACAAAAAAATAGATAAATTCATGCATAATCGACAAAAAATGTGTAAAAGTTTTTGTTGAATTTATAAAGTATAGAAACTAAGATGCTAGAATTAATTTTATAGTAAAAATACTGTAGGAATAAAACTCGTAAATGGACAAATAAAAATCTAAAAGAATTTTCAATAATTATTTGCTAAATTAATTTCAATAAAATAAAAAGGCTTACGAAAACCTCGCAAGCCTTGATTTATCTATGGAGCTGATAATAGGATTCGAACCTACGACCTGCTCATTACGAATTGGAAATAGGGTGTTTTTGTGAATTTTTAGGCGTTTGAGAAGTGTTGAGTTTATTGGGGATTTAGAATTAATAGTTGGTGAATGTTTGTTTTAAATAAGCAATATTTTGTGCTATTAAGGGACAAATAAGGGACAAGATTAATAAGTGTTATTTAACGCTAAAAATGTAATTTATCGTTGAACAAGGATTTTAATTAAAGATGTCTAAATATAATATGTAAGTTTAAAAGCAATATTTGGTATTTGTAATGGCAAATTTAAGCTTCGTTTTATGGAAGGCAAAGAGTTATAGACGAAACTTAATGAATGGATGTGGAATATGCTTACTTTAAAAGAATATGTTGAAATTTACCGTCTTGGGTTAAATTGTGGGTTTTTTACCAAAACAGAGGTTATTTCTTAGCTGGATAATTATATTTTACAGGATGGAGACCCAGAATATGTTTTGATTGAAGCGTCTCTTCTTGCTAAGAAGAAACCAATAGATTTATCATATAAATTGAAAGAATTGAAAGGTACTGAACGGTTTGGATATGTCGTAAATGTATTTTTAGGTCTTTGTTATAAGTCGCTTTTGAATGAGAAATTTTCGCTTAAAGAAATTTATTTTTTTTTAAATGATTTAATTAATAGTGATAAAATTTTAGATGATGATATGATAACAGATATAAATACTCTTACAGATGGATATTACTTAGCTGAAATGCGGATATATGGTGAGATTGAAGATGCTTCTATGGAAATAAGGAGATTTTTAGCGCAATTTGAAAAATTTACAGAAGAGTTTAGAATTGATTGACATTTTTTTATGTTGATAATTAACAAATTGCTATATCTCAATATTTAATAGTGCAATAGTTGATGTGATGGAGATAAGTTTAAAATTTATTACATTTGCAAATATGAAATCCCAGTAGTCATTATGACTACTGGGATTTTTGTAAAATATATTCACTAACTGATTTTTTGGGAATCTTCCAGACTCGATTTATGCGAAAGCATTTTAGTTCGCCAGAATCTAATAATTTGTAAGCTGAATTTTTACCGATGTTTAGCATTTCAGTAAGATCTTCTACAGTTACTAAATCGTCATATTGTTCAAACATAATTAATTTACCTCCAGAATGATTTCTTAATATGATGTTAATAGCTATTTGAGAGATGAATTACGCATCATATTAAATTTAAAATAATCAAACCAAATCTTAATTATTTAATCTGGAGTTAGCATAACGATGAACAGATTCGGAAGATATCTTCCATGCTCTGCCGGCCTTAAATGCTTTTAATTCGCCACAATTTATTAATTGATAAATTATTTGACTGCTACAGCCTAAAAGACTTCCTGCATCAGATACATGCATTAATATCTGTTGATTATACATGATTACTCACCACCTAACATTGTTGTTTAATATTATGTTAGGTTATTTGGGGAGAAAATTAGTGGCTTATAATGATTTTGAATAAAATGTTTTTGTGAACAGGGGTTCGACTTCCCTTGTTGTATTACAGCCATCAATAAATCCATTATTAAAGCCAGTTGCATTAGCATGGAGAATTTCTTTCTTCTATTGCCATGTAATTTTTGACACTCGTTTAAATTCCTTAATAGACAGGTTCTCCTTTATATTGGTTTTAGTAGACTAATATTTTATCAGAAAACATTTATTATAGAGCCTGGTTGCGGATTTGTACTTGCAAAATGCTTGCAGTATATATATATATATATATATAATTTTATTTACAGAAATAAAGGCTAATGTATAATTTAACATAATGATTCTTTCTTTTGACATTATTCGTCCTATGGAATATAATGATGAATATAAATTATAGTTGAAAGGTTAAAGCATATGAAATATATAACAGCTAATCAAGCATCAAAAAAATGGAATATATCTCAACGTAGGGTGCAAATATTGTGTGCTCAAGATAGAATCAATGGTGTCTTTAAGTTAGGTGATACTTGGGCAATCCCAGATGACGCACCTAAGCCTAAAGACAATAGATTAAAAAATAATGCTGAGGTTAAAGCGAGTAAATAGAACTAATGTAACTAATTAAGAAAAAATAGTATTCAGCAAAAAATATAGGAGGATAATATGCAAAAGACGATGATAGACCTTTTTGCTGGGTGCGGCGGGTTGAGTATGGGACTAGAGCATGCAGGTTTTAAGGCAATATTTGCAAATGAAATTAATCCAATATGTGCAAATACATATAAATTGAATATTGATATTGACGAAGAAAATGTTTATGTTGGGGATATAAATGACTTATTAAAAGATATAGAATGTAAAAATAAAAAATTTGGTAATGTGGATTTAGTATCTGGTGGGCCACCTTGCCAAGGTTTTTCAATGGCTAATAGACAAAGAATAATAGATGACCCTAGAAATATCCTTTACAAATCCTATTTGAGGTTTCTAAAAATAGTTCAACCTAAATTTTTTATTATGGAGAACGTAAAAGGTATGGCGAATAAAATCGACGAAATTTTCGATGATTTTCACCAACTATTAGGAAATGAGTATGACATTGCATATAGAGTGCTTAATGCTAAAAATTATGGTGTTCCTCAAAATAGAGAAAGACTATTTATAATTGGCAACTGTGTGGGTATAAAGTCAAATGATATATTTGGCAATATTGAAAAGGGAAAATATTGTACTTATGTTCTTGCAGATGCTATATCTGACCTTCCTGCGCTAGGTATAAATATGTTTAAAAATAAATCATCTATAGAAAATGAACAAGTAGGTTATGCTGAAAGAAGATTTGTTTATCCGGAAAGTAATTTTTATCATTATATCAATAATGGAAAGTATGTAAACTATGTGTATAATCACAAGAATAGATATAATAATGAAAGAGACATTGATATATACACTCGATTGCCGCAAGGAGCTAATTCTTTGCATGAAAGCATAGCTGATATCATGCCATATAAATCAAGAAACCATATTTTTAAAGATAAATATTATAAGTTGAGATTGGATGATGTTTGCAAAACTATAACTTCACATATGAAATATGATTGTAATATGTATATTCATCCTACGCAATCTCGTGGGCTTTCAGCAAGAGAAGCTGCTAGGGTTCAAACATTTCCAGATGATTTCATTTTTACAGGTCCACAGAACAGCTGGTATTTACAAGTTGGCAATGCGGTTCCAGTAAAGCTTGCTAAAGTTATAGGTGAGGAGATTATAAAATGGTTATAAAGCATTTAGAATTATTTGCGGGGATAGGTGGCTTTAGACAGGCAATAGAAACGTTATGTAGAGATTTTAATATGAAATTTGAAAATATAGGTTTCTCAGAAATTGATAGCTACGCAACAAAAACATACAAAGCGAATTTTGAAACAGAAAATGAAGTTGAAATGGGAGATATTGTTTCGTTTGTTCAAGATAGGACAAACGTGCAAAGGTTAAAAGATTTTGATCTATTAACTGGTGGATTTCCCTGTCAATCCTTTAGTATGATGGGTAAGCAAAAGGGATTTAATGATATGAGAGGAAATGTATTCTTTCAAATATTAGAAATAATAAAAATTAAGAAACCTAAATATATTCTATTGGAAAACGTAAAAAATATTACTACTCACAATAAAGGGGAAACTCTAAAAATTATCATACAATCCTTAAAAGATGCTGGATATCCTTATGTGTATTATGATGTATTTAATACAAAAGAGTTTGCTTTAGCACAAACAAGAAATAGAGTTTATATTTTTGCAAGCAGAAAAAAACTTGCTGATAATTTTAAATTTGATTCATACAGTATTATTCATTCATTTAGTAAGATTAGAGAAATATCAACGGTAGTAAAACATAATACAACATATGATGTCTTGGATAAAAATGTAAATAGAAAGTATTATTTGTCAGAACTTATTAAGCCTACTATTTTGGCAGATGGTTCTAAAAATTTTAAGTCGAAATCTAAAATAGACCAATTAATTGCACGACCATTAACTGCTACAATGGCTAAAATGCATAGAGCTTGTCAAGATAATTACTTTAGCGATGATTTTATTGCTTGTGATAACAAAGAAGAATACTCAAAGAAAGAGTTTTCTAAAGATGAATTAATAAAAAAGGAAATCAGAAGATTAACTCCAAAAGAAGCTTTTTTACTTCAAGGATTTGATGAGAAATTCTTTGTAAAAGCGCGTGAGATAGGTGTTAGTGATTCTCAGTTATACAAACAGGCAGGTAACGCAGTTAGTGTAAATACGGTTTATGCAATACTATACTATTTAATTGTTGAAATTGGGATATTGGAGGATTAGCGTATATGTTTTTTGAATTACATAATGAAAAGAAAATTGGATATAAAAAATTATCATTAGCAGATTTAGGAATATCTTCAACATCACATCAAACGCATATTGGATTGGCTGAATCTGTATTAATGTTTTTATCTGATAGAGATACCGTAAGTGAAGATTCAATTTTTATTTATGAGGATAAGTTTGAGTATATAGATGCATACTTTGATAGAATTCAAAATCCAGATGGAACATTCAGAAGTCCTAAAATTAGGATTGGCGAGCGGGGATGTATTTCTATTGTTTCTGCAATTAGAGGAATTGCAAAATCATTTGATAGTAGTGTTCAGTGGTATCTTCTTTGGTTTGGATTAAAAAATTGTAAAATAGTTTTCTTTTTATTTAACGATAGCTCTTCTGATTACTTAGAATTTACAAAATTAGGGTTAAAACTAAATGTTCATGGAACCAAATCGATAGATGGTAACGATAGAATATACTCAGCATTAATGGCATATATTGAAGAAAAAATAAATAGTAATGGTATAGATGTTTTAAAAGAGCTGGAAATTATTACACAAACAAATAACATTATGCCTAATAAAAAATTTAGAGCGTATGATATTGAGAAAGCAAATGAAACTAATAAAAAAATTGGCAGAGAGGGTGAAGAATTTGTAAATTCATATTTTGAAAAATTGTATAAATCGGGGCAATTAATTTCTTATACATGGTATAACCAAGAACGTGAAAGTGGTTTTCCTTATGATTTTTCCATTCAAGATAACAATAATAATGTTATATATTTGGATGTTAAAACTACTGGATATGACTTTACACAGAAAATGATATTCAGTAGCCAAGAAATTGACTATATAGCTACGACGCGAAATCAATATTGTATTTATAGAGTATATAAGAGTAACAATGAAAAATATTCTATTCGTATATGTGATGATTGTAAAAGTTTATCCGTTAATATAAATCAATATACAAGAGTATATTCAGATGAATTAGAAGGGTTACAGGTGGGATTTAGAGGATCTAAATTGGCTATTGATCCCACTATAGGGGCGTTAAATTTTAAGAATGAAGTATTAATATAATACAGAATTAAAATGGTGTAGCCTATCCAAATATGAGATATTGAAAGACAAAGGGAAAGTATCTAGAAAAGTTGCTGATAATAAAGCAAAAGTAGAATATAATTACTTTAATAAAACAAAAGAAATCATTTCTGATTTTGATTGTGAAGTAAAAATGCTTTTACAAAAGGGAAAATCGTAATTAAGATTTGAAAAATAGTGTTTTGTTAAAGTTATATTTTTTCAATTATATATTATAATTATGAATAACTTGTAAACCTTCATATATAATGAAGAGCCCTTGCAAAGGAACATAGGAACATACATACAGGCACTAGCTAAATTAGCTAGTGCCTAATTTATTTTCGGGAGGTAAACAAAATGAAATCAAATCCACAAGACCTATCAGATGTAGAACTTCTAAGCAACTTCATACCAGGAGTTACAGCTAATCAGCTTATAGCTGAATACCAATCTTTATATGGGGCATTCATGAATACATCGCCTATAGATTTATCAATGGTAAAAGGATACGGAAAAAGTAAGTTATATAAAATAAATTGTATTAAAGAAATTCTATGCCGTATCCAAAAGCAAAAATCAGAATTAATAATTCAGATTAAAACTCCGCATGATGTTGCAGAGTATGCATGTGATATGGAAGATTTACAGCAGGAAGAATTTCGTATCCTTATGCTTAATATCAAAAATAAAATTATTGCAAAAAAGACTATTTCCAAGGGTACGATTAATGCTAGTCTAGTTTCTCCTAGAGAAGTATTTTCACCAGCAATTAAAATGATGGCAGGTAATATCATTTTAGTACATAACCATCCAAGTGGTGACCCAACGCCAAGCAAAGAAGATATAGAGGTCACAAAAGCAATTACAAAAGCAGGAGATATTATCAATATTAACGTTATTGACCATATTATTATTGGAAAAAGTACATATTGTAGTTTTAAAGAGCAAGGGTTATTAGAAAGCGAGTAAACAAATAAAAATAAGTTTACTCGCTATTTTTATGCTTATTTATCAACAAAGTTATTCAACTAATACACAAAATAGAATGAAAAGGTGGTTTTTACAATGAAACAAGGAAAAAGTTTAATTGAATTATGCAAAGAATTAGAACGTCAACGTATGGCAAGAAAAGATTATATTGCCGATACGCGCAGCCTTATGATTACTACGAATGAACGCGGTCAAAGCAAGTTAGATGTAGATTTAGGTGATTCTAATCAAATCTTTACCGTAAATGACTTGGCACATCAGCAAATTGCTAGTCGTCTACAAATTCCGTTCAAATATTATCAAAAGATGCAAGTCGAATACCCTTCTTTATTAGACGATAATGTTAACAGTTGGTTCAATAAAAATGGGGAACGTCGAATGATTCGGACTCTTGATGGAAATATCAGAGCGTTTCTATCTGACCGTTATAGAAGATTAGACAATTTAGAATTAGCCGAAGCTGTTTTACCGATTATCAAAGAAATGAAAGGTACAGATATCATTTCCGCAGATATTACCGATACGCATATGTATATCAAAGTAATCAATAAAAAGTTAAAAGCCGAAGTCGCTGTAAATGATATCGTTCAAGCAGGACTTGTAATAAGTAATAGTGAGGTTGGACTAGGTAGTTTAAAAGTAGAACCATTAATTTATCGCTTAGTTTGTAAAAATGGCCTTATCGTCAAAGATTATGCGCAAAAAAGATACCATGTTGGGCGGCAAATTGATAACGAAGAAAGTGCCTATGAAATTTTTAGTGATGAAACATTAGCAGCCGATGATAAAGCCTTCTTTATGAAAGTTCAAGATACCGTAAGATGTGCTGTAGACGAAGCAAAATTTATGCTATCTGTAGATAAATTTCGTCAAACCAAGCATGAGACTACTGGTAATGATCCAATTAAGACCGTAGAACTGTTAGCAGATAAATATATGATGAATCAAAATGAACGGGGAAGTATCTTAAGACATTTTATTATGGCAGGTGACAACTCAAGGTTTGGACTAATCAATGCTGTAACTAGAGCAAGCCAAGATATTGAAGACTATAACAGAGCTACAGAGTTAGAAAGACTGGGTGGTGAATTATTATCGTTACCAATAAAACAATTGCTTGGTGGTTCCAATAAGAATCATCCTATTAAAAATATAACGCCAAACAATAATTCCAACGTAATTGCATTAGCAAGATAAAGGAGAAGATAAAAATGTGTTATATTACAATGGTAATGACCTATAACGATGTGAAAGCAGAGCTTAAACAACATAAAGAAGCTATCTCAATTAATTTAAATAATACAAATAAAAATATGGAAGTAAGCATCACTTTAAATTATGGACAAATTAAAGAATTAGTTGATGAAATCTATGCTATGTTAGGGCATACGGATATTACAAAAATAGATACAGAGTATGTAGGTAGTATTGAAATAGAATCCAGCTATGACGATGAAGTAGCGTTAATTGAAAAAGAAGATTTTTGCCGACAAAAATATTTATCTTCTCAAGTAAAAGAAAAAAGTAAGATTGCGTAAAAAGCGGATAAAAAATTAACGCCTGTAACTTTAGTAGTTACAGGCTTTTGTATTGTGGGGGATAGTAATGCAAAAAATAGCGACTAAGTTAGTTAAAATTATGGACGAGCTTGCAGAGGGTGAGAAACAAAAAAGTAAGAATTACAGTAATTCTTTTGAATGCCCCAATGGGGATGTACTGGGGAAAATGAATAAATTATTAGTAAAATACAATGTTTATTCTAGTGCTAAATCCGAATTAATTAGCATGAAAGAAATAACGACAGTTGAGGAAAGCATTGAATATCTAGTAATGGTGAAAGTTGAAGTAATGCTAATAGATGCTGATAGTGGAGAAACAATTAATTTTTGGGGGCTTGGTAGCAGTCAAGATAGTAGTGACAAAGCCGTGACAAAAGCACAAATCGCAGGAATTAAGTCGGCGTTTATGATGGGATTTTTAATTATTAATGAAGATGTTAGTATTACTTACACCGATAAACCTGCTGCATCAAAGGATAAAACGGTATATAGAAATGGTACAGAGAAAGATTGTTTATGCCATGATTGTAAAGAAAAATTAACGGAAAAGGTATATAAATACTCGTTAAATAAATATGGTTTTCCCTTGTGTATGAAGTGCCAGAAAAGTAGAAAGGAAAGGCATGTTGCTTAGCATAAATGCCCAGTCGGCTTTTGACTGGGTGTTAAAATTTTATAAAGATTCATTATCTATGACTTTTCCTTCATCATCTATGAATTTAGTAGCAGTAAAATTATGAGATAATTTTTTATAGGGGGCTTTTGGCAGGAGGTGTTCTAGATTTTTGAATTTAGATATAAACAAATAGGTAGAAAAATTGCATACTATCGAAAATTGCGCAATTTAACACAAGAAGAATTATCGGAAAAAATTAATATTAGTAAAAGTTCTCTAGGGAAAATAGAATGTGGGTGCTATAACAATAGTGTTTCCTTAACACTGCTTATGTTAATTGCTGAAGGGTTGGATATAGATATTGATTTATTGGTGAAGTTTGATGTAAGAGAAAAAAACTTATTTTAAAAGTTTTTATAGGAAAAGTATTTCATAAGAAATAGGTCAAGTGGCAGAAAGATCTTTAACTGCTAGGAGAAAACAATGGACTTTTTAGGTATTTTATTTATTGGTGTAGCTGTTATTATAGGGAGTTTGGTATTTGGGGTATTAATGAAAAATAGCATTATTATAAATCCTAGTGGAATGGGATTTCTTAGTTGGTGGATGAGTTGTGTTGTTGGTACGGGGGTTGTGCTTTATCTCGTTGCATCAATGTTCTTTGGGGTGGTTTCATGGGCGATTAATTTCGTTACAGAGTATTATATTTATATTATAGGAGGCATTATAGTTCTTTTAGGTATTGGCTATTGGGGAAGTAAAGACTCCCAAGATCAAATAGTGGCCGAAAAACCAATAGAAGATAAGACAGAATAATTAAGTTAACTAAATTTATTTTGGAGGTATTTATAATGAAACTTATTTTATTAATTATTGTTGTTGGATTTAGTGCAAAGCTAATTTATACAGCGACGGCTTCAAAAGCTACAGGCCCTTGGAGTAAAGAAGTTCAGTTACTATGGAAAGGTAATACGTGCGGTTCACTTGGTAAGTTGCTTATATTAGGAGTTCCGATACTTTTAATTACAATTATTTTTGCAAAATTTTAGAAAAATAGAAGGAGTGGTTTGAGATGAAGAAATCTTTATTAAAAATGGCTGTGTGTTTTGTGGTGGTATTAACTTTGGTATCGGGTATAGGTATTACTACTAATAGTTCAGTAACTTATGCGTATGACAGGTATCTTAATGGTGATACAAACTATGTGCTTTTATATGGACATCAAGGCGTTTCCTATTACCTAGATTTAAGTTCTGTTGTAGCAAAGCAACAAGATAGTGTAGCGCATGCTTTTGCACAAAACGTTGTTACAGTGGCTGATGGGAATATTACAGATACAAAAACATATTGGTACTATCAAGCTAGGAACAGTGATGACGATTTTGAAGCATTTGTTAGCAATGACGGGAAAAATTGGAGAAGGTTTAAAGTTAATGATTTTACTGGTGCAATGGCAGTTGTTGTTACTGGTTTTAGATATGGTTTTGCTGAAGCATTTGGTTATGGATGGTCTTAAATAAAAAATGGGCTTTTACAAATAAAGATTAGATAAAGTTAAAATCCATGAATAAAGGCTTGTTTAAATTATTTTTAATTAATAAAGAACTAACATTATAATAAATACTAAAAGCAAATAGTATGGCGGGAGCCATACTATTTTTTCGTCGCTTTGTTTTGTGAAGTGAAAGTCTAACGCCTTTCACTTCACAAAACAAAGCGACGTTTCAATGTGACGGTAAATAGAAATTTTAAAAATGCTAGGATTTTTCATTATCTAGATTTTTCAATTCAAAATTATTTGCTAATTCATTAATATACTTTTGTAATTTTTTAAAGTCTTCATCAGTTAAAAAATTTTCTTTTTTAGTTATTAAATTTAATGTAGATTTACAAAGGTCTCTTCCACCATTGTATAAATCTAAATTAGTTTTATAAGGTGAAATTCTTGTAACAGGTGCAATCATAACATGTGAATTACTTCCTATAAATTCTATAGGGTGGGATGTGTCTGAAACTAAAAAATCAAATGTAATATTTAATGCTGAAGCTAATTTATTTATGGTATCTCGGTATATTTTTATAGGCTGTTCTGATTGTAAATAATCATCTTTTTTTAGATAATCATGTATTTTCTTACGACTTACTCCTGAAAATCGTTCTAATGATTGATTGTTTAAATTTCTTAATTCCATAAAGTGATTTAAATTGTGTCTAAACTTACTAAAATGCGTTGAATCTTTAAAATAGTAGTATCTATCTTTCTTTTTAAAGTTATCTTGATAGTAGCTAAATAATTCTGCTTCTGCAATTAGTGTAATGGAGGTATCGGAAAGGACTAATTGTTTATATAAATCAAAAAGAGAATTTATTTTGTCGGTAATCTCTATTCGCTCTTTATGAAAATCATGTTTCTCTTGGAATAATTTTATTTCAGCTCTTTTTGTTTCAATGTACTTTTTAATTTTTTTCCTATTATTGAGTATTGTCAAATCGCTAAGATCCGTATTGAATTCCCTAAAAGAAAAAAGTATGTTAAACCAATATAAAAATTGAATAGGAAGAAATAATTGTAATGTATCTATATTAGTACTTAATGAAGTATCTCTTTTTATAAAAGGAATTAATTGATTTTCTTTAATAGAAATACGTTCTTTTTCTTTTTCTAAATTAGCAAATGAATAAAAATTTTTTTGCAATTTAGCGTTGATGGTCCGATTTTCGTAATTATTATCCATTAATATTTCAAGTTTATCTACATCAAACCTAGCTATAACACAATATAAAAATGTTTGTAAATTCATTATTATTTCGTCAAATTTTGTATATAGTTTATAGTTATCACCTAATAGAGAATTATAACTTTTTTCCATATCCGCACTATAAAATTTCATGTTATAAAAGCACTTCATAAAAAACATTAAATCCTTATTAGTTGTTTTTTCAAGATATGCTATATTATTTTGGCAAATTTTATCACTGCAAGATTTATATACAGAATTATTATTCCAAGATTCACAAAAAGAAAGTAGTTTTATTAAAGATTCTTTAGTTAGTGTCATATGTTTTACATCTCCTGCTAATTAGATTTATATGTGAGTACCCTATGGGTAGCCGCAAATAATTATATAGTACTGTAAGAATAAGCTGCTAAAATAAAATCATTCCGGAAAATTCAAAGCTAAATGGAGGTTTTATGTTGGTAATACATATTGAAAATTGTATTGATGATAAAGGAAAGTTTATAAAAAACAAAATACTTCAGGAGTTAATAGAATTAGATTGCTTTAGATCTGATGGTGAAAAACTTTATTTTCATGCAGACAATAAACATTATTGGCAAGATATAACAGAATACGCTAATACAAAAATAAAATCGTTATTGCCATCAGCTCAATATCAATCGCAATTATCATCAAGAATGACAGAAAGTATAGTTAAGGATTTGATAGAACATCCTGTACTTCAAGTTGATTTTAAAGAAAATAATCAACTTATTAATCTGATTAATGGAGTGTATTCTTTAATGGATAAAAAGTTAAATGAATATAAAAAAGAGTATTATTTTCGATATCAGCTCAATTTTGAGTATATTGAAAATAAAATAAAAATTCAAGAAGATGCACCAAATTTTTATCGGTTTCTACAATCATCGCTTAATGTGGAAAATGATGTCCTAAAAGAAAAGATGTTATTACAAATTATGGGGTATTGTATATCTCCTTTAAGTGGTGCAAAGAAAATGTTCTTCTTCGTAGGTTTGCCTAATACAGGCAAATCATTAATATTAAATTTAATTGAGTATGCAGTTGGAAAAGACAATAGATCTATTATTGGTATTCATGAAATTAGTGAAAGATTTAAATTGTTTAAACTAACTAATTCTATAGTAAACCTATCCCATGAAGTTCGCAATGCAAATATTAAATCATTAGATATTTTAAAAAAGATGGTGGCAAATGAACCAATTTTGGTTGAGCAAAAAGGAAAAGATCCTAAAGAAATTACGGTGAAGACTAAATTGGTGTTTTGTGCTAATTCAATGCCGAAATTAGGTGAATATGATAATCAAGGAATTAGTGAACGTCTATGTGTTTTATTATTTAATAAAAAAATAGATGTAAATAACCGGGATATTGGATTATTAGAAAAAATGAAAAAAGAAGTAAATGTCATTTTTTCTGTAGCATTGAAATCTTTAAACAGCCTTATAGACAATCAGATGGTTTTCAAGCAACCAAAAGAATCGAAAGCTTTTATTGAGCAATATCAAGCTGATCAAGATTCATTAAAATTATTTATTGAGGATTGTTGTGAAATAGAGAATGATTTGAAAATCCATAAATGTGACTTTATGAAATTTTATCATATATATTGTCGTAAAAATATTTTAGAAACAATTGCAGATAGGATGATAAAACAATTGCTTTTGGAGAATTATCCTTCAATAACAGTAGACCGCTTTAGGGTCAATGGGAGTGGATCTCTATATGGTTTTAAAGGAATTGGATTAAAACAAAGTCTTTGTAATGAGAGTTTAGAAAATAAATCTGAACGACGCGTTTGACGCGATAATTATTTAGATTATGATTTATAAATTTAAGGTCTTAAGAGGATTAGTAATACATCTACTCAGGATACCGAAATGTAATACGGAGGTTTTATTTATGGGAATGAAACAAAATTCTGTTAAATTAGAGGAAGAGTTTTTAGCTAAATTGCAACCAATTATAGATGATTATTACAATGGAGATAAAAGTGCATGTATTAGAAGCGCCTTGGCGGAATTAATTGATAATCGACAAAAAAAAATAAATAATGTTCCGAAAGAAATCATTTATGCAATAGAATTCATTTTAAATTTAGTGCTAAATAGTAATTTAGAAAAAAATAAACGGCTTTTAGAGAAGGAGATTTTAAGGTTATGGGATATGGTAAACGGCAAGCAATTTTTAGAATGATTAATTATAAAGAAACTAATGAAGCGAGTTTTAATAAATCATTAAAATATATTACTCGGAAAGAAAGTTCTTCTCCCGAGTATCAAAAAAATTTTAATATAGGCTTGGATAATTCATGGCGTGGTATAGAAGTCATAAATAATAGATGGAATCCAAAAGGAACTCGTCTTTATAAGCATGGTATATTTTCATTTGGCAAACCAAATTTAGACCCTAAAAAAGCAATGCAAGTTACGGATGAAATATTAGCTTTTTATAGTGATAGATATCCTATAATTTATTCTATACATACGAATATTCCAAGGAGAATTCATTCGCATTTTATTATGGGAATGGTTGATATTCGTACTGGTAAAAAGTTTAATCAGAGTATACAAGAATTAAATGCTTTTAAAAAGCATTTTAACGAAGTTGTCACATCTTATGGATTACCTGCCTTAAAAAATTATGTAAATATTTCGCTTCCTAAAAATTTTGTTGAAGGTAAAAATACAGAAGCTATTAATTGTGATGAGCCGTTGAATAAATTGGATATAGTTAGCAACTGTGAAAATAGATTTTATCCTGAGCAAACAATAATTTTGCCAACATGCAATTATAATCAAATGGGAAAAGCTGAACAGGCGATTAATGGTAATCTTGATTTAATTACATTAACTAATGAGTGTAATAAAAATATGTATGAATGGTACCTAAGAGGGAAAGGGGTAATGTAAATATGAACGGTTATTATAACAATAATTTTGGTGGCTATGTACAACAAGGCAATGCAGTATATGTAATTAATATTGCTGAAATTTTACGTGCTCAAACCGAAGGTATGATAGCGGCTTATCAAATGGGTTTACAAGAGAGACTGTTAAATCAACAACAAAATTGTATAAACCAAGAACCAATAAATGCTGTATTACAACCAGTAGCAACAGGGTATTACGCAGTATTCAATGAAGGTTCATGTGGGATTTTTGTAGATGTAGAAAAATTAAGTCAGAGTAAAAAGTATGGGGTGAATTGGACGGAGCAGTTATTTGATAATGTTCAAGATGCGGAAAATTATCTTAGAAATGAAATGACAAAAATTAATGGACTTTATGCGAATTTATTACCAAAAAATTTTGATACTAACTGGATGTATTATGCAAAAAATAATTTTCAAAGATGTACAAGCTATTAATTTTATAAAAGAAAAGGAGTTGGTTTATCGTGATGATTCTTACGGAAAAAAAATTGGCCCAAAAATTAGGATTATCCTATTGGACTATCAGAGGATGGCGATTGCAATTGGGACTTCCTCATATAAAAACAGCTGGGCGAATTTTCTATCGATTAGAATCTGTTGAAAAATGGATGGAAGAGGAAGAACAAGCAAATCGGCAAGAAGTAACGGAAAGTAAATCAAAAATTATATAATTTTAAATGGAGTACGTGATACGAAACCACGTACTCCATTATTTTAAAGGAGAGGATAATATGCCATCAAAAATTAAAAAAAGAAGCAATAATACATATTTGCTTACAGTTGCAGGTGGATATGACAATCAGGGAAAACAAAAGTCTTATACAAAAACGATTCGTGCAACAAGTGATCGGGAAGCGGAAAAAGAGTATATTGTTTTTGCAGCAGCAATTCAAAGAGGAGAAATCATTACTACAAAAAAGCTGAAATTAGTAGATTTTGCTTGGCAGTGGTATCATGATTATTGCGAAAAAAATTTAGCGCCCAAAACGCAACAGACGTATAAAAATTATTTGGAACAGAGAATTATTCCTTTACTTGGTCATTTGGATTTAAATAAGTTGAACCCACGCCATATTATTCGTTTTATCAATGAAATGAAAGAGCATGGAAAACGATTAGATGGCAAAGAAGGTAATATATCTGATGAAACAATTCGATATTGTTTTCGGGTACTATCATCAATGTTAAAAGATGCTGTACAGTGGCAGGTAATACCTTCCAGTCCTTGTGGAAGAGTAAAACCACCGAAGGTGGCAAAACATCAAGCAGCTGTTTTAAATGAAGAAGAGACACGAATGATGCTAAATTGTTTGGAAAATGAACCGATAAAGTATCAAGCAATTATTATTATTGCGGTTTCTACGGGAATGCGGTTGGGTGAAATCATGGGTTTGCAATGGTCTGATATTGATTTTAGTGTAGATACATTAACTGTAAGTAGAACAAATCAGGTTATAAAAGGAAAAGGTATTATAACGAAAAGTCCTAAAAACGATTCATCAGCAAGAAGTTTAACTTTGCCAAAGCGAACGATTGAAATTTTAAAGCGATATAAAAAGTGGCAAAATGAACAACGATTGTTATTAGGAAATCTATGGAATGATAGTGATTGGATATTTACAACGTGGAACGGAACTTCTATGTATCCCACAACTCCATCTAAGTGGTTTAGGGAGTTTTTAAAGCGAAATAAGCTACCGCATATTCCGTTTCATGGATTAAGGCATACATCAGCGACCTTACTTATCGCTCAAGGTGCACCGTTAAAAAATATCAGCAGTCGGTTGGGACATGCTGATATTAGAACGACAGGAAACATATATGGACATGCTTTACAATCGGTTGATCGAAAATTAGCGGATACAATGGATGTAATATTAGGTGATGTTGCCGATAAAAAATAGAATAAAATTTGTTTAATGATTGCCATTCATTGTGCATATTTTGCAGTATTTTTAAGCGATAAGGGACAAATAAGGGACAAAACATGCTTATTTAGCAAAACAAAAAGGCTTCCGAAACACTCGGAAGCCTTGATTTACCTATGGAGCTGATAATAGGATTCGAACCTACGACCTGCTCATTACGAATGAGCTGCTCTACCAACTGAGCTATATCAGCAATTACAATATATATTTTATTCCTGTTCTCATAAAATGTCAACTATAATGGGACATCACTTAAACCAATAGATAAAATTTATATCAATAAATCCATTATATACATACTCATTAAAAGTGAAAACGAGAAGTAGAACGATAATCATTGTATATAGAAGATTTAGGGGGTCGGATAAATATTTTTTCAAGGCAGGCAACTCCTATTATGCTTTAAATGATCTGGGAGAGAAAAGCTAGAAGCTCATTTTATCTCTGGCAAGAAAATAATCAATATTGTCCTGTGAATCAAATACGGAAAAACTGTTTTTCCCGCTGTGCTTAGTGCTATAAAGTGCTTTATCCGCATTATTGAGAAGTTCAACATAGGTCATTCCATCATTTGGATAAAGGGAAATGCCAATGCTGCAAGAGATTGAGAGTGGCTGCATTTCTTTATAGCAAGTATCTCTAAAGATGCGGCTAATGGTAGATGCTTTAGCTTGAATATCTCTCATTGATTGGATACTCCCCATAAAGACAACAAACTCATCTCCACCAATGCGACCTACAATATCTTCCTTACCAAATAAGGATTTCAATTGTGTTGTTACTTGCATTAGAACTTCATCACCAAATAAATGTCCGCAAGTATCATTAATTGCTTTAAAATCATCAATGTCAATAATCATTAATGCATGATTTTGTTTCTGTGAATGTGTGGCGATGTAACGGTCAATTAATTCCTGAGTTGTAGCTTTATTATACAAGTTTGTTAAAGAGTCACTTTGTGATTTTTGCCGTAAATACTCTAATTGTTTTTTTTGTGAATCAATATTAATAATTTTCCCAATCACTCGAATTGGGATATTGTCATCAGAATAAATCGTTTTTCCTTTAATATTACACCAGATGTAATGATTATTTTCGCCTAAAAGCCTAAGTTCGGCAAGCAGAGTCGATTTTCCAGATTGTAAATCGGAACAAAAACTTTTTAAAATTGACTTATCATCTGGATGGATAAGCGGAAGATTGAAAATATTATCAGAAAAGTTCGGAATAATTGGAGTGCAGGGATAAGCATTATTATCTTGTTTTGTATGCACTAGAGTGTCTGTAATGATGTTGTAATCAAAGACTGTATCATTAGTTAGTTCTGTTGCAACGCGATAGCGTTCATTTTCTAATTGCCATTGATTTTCCGCTTTTTTTAGGTTTGTAATATCCATTAATACGCAAGGGAAAATTGCTTCATTGTTAGCATTGTATTTTAGATGCCCAGTAGCTCTAAGCCAAAGATATGAGCCGTCTTTTTTACAGATTTTCATTTCAAAAGTAAGTTGTTTATTCTCTTTAATTTGTTCTTTAATGACGTAACGTTGTTGTTCAATGGTATCTGGAGCAATAAAATAAATAGATTTATTCTTGTAAATAGCCGAAACTTCATCTTGGGAATACCCAATCGTTTTATAGTAGCGATCATTTGCATACAGGATTGTTAAATCATCATCAAATTTAAAAGTTGCAACGCCACCACTAATATTATTTGTGATAGTTTCGATATCCGCTTCAGCTTGTTTTAAACGCTGATTTGATTCCACGTAGCTTGTAATATCTTCCATCAAACAACAAAAAAATTTTTCTTGCAATGAGTAAGAAATGATGCTTTTTATCCATATAATATTAAGTTTTCTATGACGCAACCGAAAGTTGATCTCGATATTTTGATTGGTTGATTTTGCTTCAATAAATGCTGATAGGACTTTAGGTCTATCATTGGTGTGGATTAATTCAGCAAATTGGTTGTTGAATTTAAGAAGAATATCTTCGGGGGTATAAACAGTCAAAGACAGAAGTCCATCCGAGGGTTGTAAAGTTAAAGATAAATCATCACTAATTCTTTGACAGTATAGCCCCATGTCTTTTTGGATATTTGATAATTCATCTTTCGCGGACTCTAATCTCTCTATTTCTTTGCTCTTCCTATATAGGAGAAAAATCAAAGCTACTAAGATGAATGTGGATAAATATTTAAATATCGCAACATTTTCCATAGCCCAACCTCTTTTACTGGTTTTAATAATAAAAAATAAAAGGCATTATCAAAAGATAATGCCTGCAAATGCTAGCGAGAAACATTAAAACATGTTCCTAAATAAATGCAACTCAGCCGTCGTCATACAATAACATGTATATTAGACCCGTAGCTTTGCGTCCTAATCTTTCGAAAAGTTTGCCCGTTTATTTAATTATATTAAACCCTCTTCATTCTGTGTTTATACTCGTAGGACTATTATACTAGGGAAAAACACAAAAAGCAATGGATTTAGTGGTAAAAAACATAAAAACATGGATTTATATGGTTAATTACCATTGAATTATTTTGTTTTTGAGGAAAAAGATGTTTTACCTTCAATATTTTTCTTTTGTCTTATCATCTGGAAATTTATTAAAATAAATATGAACCCAATGATAATAAATGCGATGCCTCGATTCCAGAAACTAATTGTAGAATCAAAGAATTTTGCTGTTACTAGAAAACTAACTAAAAGCATACCCATATTTAATAGAGCAGAATTTGCTTGACGAAATCCTTTTTCCATTAATAAAAGTCCAATTGCCAACAAATAAATACTAGCTAAAGAAACCGAATAAATTTCTTGCATTGTAAATACTGCGAGAAGACAGGCAGTGATAATTATAATAGGTGAGGCTAAAAGAAGTTTTGTTAATAAATTGCTGCTGACTTGGAAGAGTTTATAACTAAATCCTAAAGATAATATGCTGAGGATTAGAATAATAGACCATACTGGATTTGTGAAATTTTGAGGAACGTTTTGCCAACATATTGAAAAAACAAGTGAATAGCAGGAAGTGATGAGCCCAAAAACACCAATGGTTGTTAATGGGCGGCGAGATACGGCTGTCTTTACTTCGAGGTGACTACCGATAACAAAAAGAAAGCAGAAAAACAAAGTTAAACATTGCATCATTAAATCGTTGAAATATTTTTCAAAGGTAAGAATAAATGCAGCTAATGAATTAATTACGATTAACCAAGCTAAAGGGGTTGAGGAAATGATCATATTTTTATCAAAGTGACGATAAATTGGAATAAGCAGTATGATAAATAACCAAACGCTGATCGCTTGGGGTGTACTGAAATTATCAATGAGCCAAATCATGTTGAGAATGCTATATAAAATAGCCGGTGAAACGGTTCTGGTTAGATATGCAAGTGGTAAAATTAAAAACATCCAGATGAGTAGTACTGTATCCAGGTGTAGTGCAATTTCATAATTTTGCCCAACGAGAGAGATTGAAGCGCCAATCATTAAAGATTGGAAGGCGGCTAATGATTCCTTATAGGTATTTGTTAGTTTATTGTAAACGATTCCGAGAAACATTGCGATTTGAGAAATGAATAACAGTCCTACTGCGATTGAAAGTCTAGATGCCCGAGTTAGGTTATCCCAATTATAGGCTAAAACAAGGAGCAACCCAAGCCCGATAAAGATAACGCCAATGAAAGTTACAATACGATTGAACTTATCGTCATTTTCCTCTTGTTCAATATCATAATGTTTAAGGATATTTTGCGCTGTATCTGATGAAATTATTTTTTTATCTATTAATATGGGAACTTGTGATTTTAGCCATTCATAATGCGACTGATTCATGAGTGATTACCTCCAATAGATATAGCTTAACAACTATTTTTTCGCTATTGTTTTTTAGTTTCCTTTAATTTTATGAAGGTAATGATTGTAATAGTAGCAAAAAAGCGTCTGGGTTCATAGTATACAGTAGCTAAGAGCTGCATTATCTTTCAAGGAGGCGTTTTATTATGGGCTTTAATGGCGGTGGAAATTGCTATTGGGTTTGGTTTATTATTATCGTTATAATATTGTTATGCTGCTGTTGTGGCGGCGGCTGGGGCTGCTAAAGAATAGAGAGCTAGCTCAAAAAGAAACAGTATTCGGCTTGGATTTCAAGCCGAATACTGTTTCAATTTTTTTATAAGGGAGGTATAATATATATCATAAATAAATTATTTGGAGGTAGCATGTTAAGAGCAAAATGTGAGGAGCTAATTAATGCCATTACGCATGGTGTTGGAGCTGTATTATCTGTAGCTGCTTTGATTGCAATGATTGTTGTTGCGGGTAACTATGGTGGTTTGTGGCACTTAGTAAGTGGTACGATTTATGGAGTATCTTTAATTTTATTGTATTTAGCATCTACTTTGTATCATAGTTTTACCAATGAGAAAAAGAAAGCTTTCTTTAAATTCCTTGATCACTCTGCAATCTATGTGCTAATTGCGGGAAATTATACACCCTTTGCATTAATTCCACTTCATGGGACTTTAGGTTGGATTGTTTTTGGACTTATGTGGGGACTAGCTGTGACAGGAATTATTTTTAAAGCTTTCTTTGTGAAACGCTTTAAAATCTTCTCGACGGTTTGTTACCTTTTAATGGGGTGGTTTGCTTTAATCATTATTCGCCCATTAATGGAAAGTGTACCGATTGAGACGATTTATTGGTTAGTTGCTGGTGGACTTGCTTACACTGCAGGTGCAGGCTTTTATCTGGCAAAACGAGTTCCTTATAATCATGCGATTTGGCATATGTTTGTTCTGGCTGGAAGTGCGATGCATTTTATCGCTGTTATTGGCTATGTTTTACCTTTATCAATTACAAGATAATATCATTGACGAGCGGTTTAGATTGTGGTAATATATTCATCAAAAATTAAATAAATTTCTTATCAAGAGAGGTTGAGGGACTGGCCCGATGAAACCCAGCAACCGGCACGTGGTGCAGTGGTGCTAATTCCAGCAGGAGAATTCCTGAAAGATGAGATTGTGTGGCAATAAAAGTCCCTTTCTCTGAGAAAGGGACTTGATTTTTTATACGAGAATAAAGGAGTGTTTTAGTTATGCCAATTAAGATTCCCAATAATTTACCGGCGACAAGTATTTTAGAAAAGGAAAATATTTTTGTGATGTATGATGATAGAGCGTACAGTCAGGATATTCGTCCATTAAAAATTTTAATTTTAAACTTAATGCCGATAAAATCTGTAACTGAAACACAATTATTACGGCTTTTAGGAAATTCTCCGCTTCAAGTAGAAGTTGATTTTATTTATACTGCAAGCTATACACCACAAAATACATCCCAAGAGCATTTGACGCAATTCTATGGGACTTTTGCTGATGTAAAGCATAAAAATTATGATGGTTTTATTATTACCGGCGCTCCGGTAGAACAAATGGACTTTGAGGAAGTTGACTATTGGGAAGAAGTCTGTGGGATTATGGAATGGAGTAAAACGCATGCATATTCGACATTTCATATTTGTTGGGGCTCACAGGCGGGATTATACTATCATTATGGAATTAAAAAGTATCCGGTAAGCCCCAAGGTGTTTGGCGTATATAAACATAAGAGAAATGTAGATTACGAGCCATTATTTAGAGGCTTTGATGATGAGTTTTATGTGCCTCATTCCAGGCATACTGAAGTTCGCAAAGAAGACATTGAAAAAATTCCGGAACTTACAATCCTTTCTGAGGCAGAAGGAGAAGCAGGAATTTATGCAGTGGCAAATCTGGAGAAACGGCAGTTTTTTATTACAGGTCATGCCGAATATGATCCAATGACGCTAAAAGCGGAATATGATCGCGATATTAAAGCTGGAATGGATATGCATATTCCATGCAATTATTATCCGAATAACGATCCGACGCAAGTGCCATTAGTAAAATGGCGCAGCGTAGCTAATCTATTGTTTGGAAACTGGTTAAATTATTATGTATATCAAGAAACACCATTTGACTTAACGAAACTTTTCTATAATAATGGAATTGGCTAATTATATTTAAATTGGCCAATGATGCAGTCATGGAGATGAAAACATGAATTTAATCGAAAAAGTGATGCAAAGCCAGCAGTTAAATAAAGCGGAAATAGTAGAGATTCTTTTAGGTGATTATAGCGGACTTGCAAATGCCGCAGATGCTGTACGGAAAAGGTACGTTGGCGATGAAGTGCATTTACGTGGTCTGATTGAGTTCTCTAACCACTGTAAGCAGAATTGCTGTTACTGTGGATTAAGATGTGCAAATAGAGAGGTAGATCGGTATCGATTATCTCCAGAAGAAATTGTTGCGGAAGCAAAATTGGCAAAGGAGTTAGGATATAGAACGATTGTAATGCAATCTGGTGAAGATGACAGCTTTTCAGTAGATAAAATGACAGCGATATTAAAGCAGATAAAAGCAATGGATGTAGCGATAACCCTTAGCATTGGCGAGAAAACTTATGAAGAATATAAAGCTTATAAAGAGGCTGGTGCTGATCGTTATTTACTTCGCATTGAGACGACAGATCAATCGTTATATCATAAATTGAATCCAGGAATGCGCTTTGAAAATCGTGTGCGTTGTTTGGAAGATTTGCAAAGGCTTGGGTATGAAGTTGGTTCAGGTTGTTTAATTGGATTGCCAGGACAAACGCTAGAATCCATCGCAGAGGATATTTTGTTTTTTAAAGAATTTCCTTTAGATATGGTTGGACTAGGGCCGTTCATACCAAATCCTGCAACGCCGCTGGCTGATTGTGAAAGTGGCAATTTGGAATTGAGTCTAAAAGTGATTGCACTCATTCGTTTGTTAATGCCAGACATTAATATTCCAGCAACGACAGCAATGGAAACATTGGATAAGACAGCAAGATTCCGCGCATTGCAAGGTGGTGCAAATGTCATCATGCCAAATGTTACCTCTTTATCATATAGAAAAAAATATCAGCTCTATCCAGGGAAAAGCGGCATAGATGATACACCGCAAAAGAGCAGAGCGGTAATTTGTGAAAAGGTGTTGGCTCTTGGTAGGAAAATTTCCGAAGGATATGGCTTTAGAAAAAATAAATAGAGGTGACTTAGTCACCTCTATTTATTTTAGCCCTTTGAAAAGAGACGAATTGCTTTTTCCCATTGATTACATAATGTTTGGCGATGATCTGATGATATTTTTGGTTCAAAACAACGGTCTAATTGCCATTGGCTTGAAAGCTGTTCTAATGAATCCCATAGCCAATTGCTAGACTGGCTAAATAAGCTGTACCTAAGCAGGTATTTTCAACGGAATTGGCAATTTCGATACCAAATTTTTCGAAAAACGTTCTATGATATTTAAGTTACGGCGATCTTGCCAATCGATTGCATTGCCGAAAGAAATTCCCGTGGTTTTGTTCCAGAAGATAATAGTATCACGTTGATTCGTAATTCCAATAGCACCAAAAGTTTTCGTGGTTGCCCCCATTCTTGTTAGAGTGGGGGAATCAAAAGATATAAATGATACTTTTGTTGGTGGATATGAGCTATCAACTCTAAACGTTAATCTCATATTAATAATTCAAGTAGAATATTGAATTTAGTTAACATAAAATTTAAATTCAAATAAAAAAGAAACCGTAGCCTAGTTTTTTACACTAAGAACAGTTCCTTTTTGTATTTATAAAAACAAAGTTACATTTTCTGTGGAAAAAATGTACAAACTAAGGTAGAATGTAAAATATGAATTATTCGTTGAAATATTGAAGAAGAATATGTGCAGAATTTGCATTGGTAGCAAGTGGAATTCTATGTACATCGCAAATTCTAAGGAGGGCATTGATATCAGGTTCGTGTGGTTGTGCTGTGAGCGGGTCGCGAAGGAAGATTACTAAGTCGACTTGCTCAGTTGCAACTAATGCACCGATTTGTTGGTCTCCGCCGAGGGGACCAGACATAAGTGAAGTTATTTCTAAACCACATTTTTCTCCTATTAATCGTCCTGTTGTTGCTGTTGCAATTAATTTATAATTAGACAGCATTTCCTTATGTGCATTGACGAATTCAAGCATTTCTTCTTTTTTGCGATCGTGAGCAATTAAAGCTATTGTTTTCATAATAAACACCTGTCCTATCTTTTTAAAATTTCCCAATTACAAGTTCAAGTATATAGTATTTTACTGGATTGGTAAACAACATATTAGAAGTATTAATTAAATGTTAACAAAGCACAACGAAATAGAATGACTATAGGAGGTAGAAGTAAAAAATGATTAGAGAGCAACGGAGCAGAAACAAATTAGAGAATTACTATCATAAGTATATAGAGGAGGGGATTATTGATCCTAATGTACACCCTTGGGTTGCAGAGTCTTGGCAAAAAAGTAAAATGCATAATGTAGATACGAAAACAATGCCGCTCGGCGTAAGCTTGTCAAGTGAGGCCTTGAAAGAGCATCAGGAACATCATAAAAATGCAATTTCTTATTTAGAAGAATTAACGAAGGAAATTCATGAGTTCTTCCAAATGTATAATTTGAGCTTGCTTTTAAGTGATTCGGATTGCTATGTATTAAAAAGTTATTCTTTACCGTTTTATCAAAAAACACCGGGAGAAATTGAGGGTGTTCGCGTCGGGGTAGCGGATATTGGGACATCTAGTATCAGTATAGTGCATGAACATAAGACCCCATTTTTATTATTCGGGCCGGAAATGTGGATTGAAGAATGTCAGCAAGGTGATGCGTGTTCAGCACCCGTAATTGTAAATGGAGAGTTGCAGTACATATTGACATTGGTTTCTGTAGACCAAGAGATGTTACCGCATAATGCTGTTGTATCTTTGATGTTGACGATGAAATACGCAATGGAAAAACATTTGAGCGCATCACTTAGAATTAAGGCGGAAGAAGCAATCTTAGATGCGACACCATTTGCTGTATATCATGTGATGCCGGGAGGGGAAATTGCGTATGCAAATAAGCTTGGGCTTAGCCGTTTAGAAGGCATTGGTGGTAAACATGTGAACGAGCATCCGATTAATTTGAATGATGTAGTATTAAATTATCGTCATACACCGATATACAAAGGATTTAATGGCGTACCATCATACAATAAAGAGGTTACTTGGATTACACAGGCGAAAACATATGAAGATATTACAACTGTTGTTCCGTTAGAGCGCGATAGTGATCAAACGGTAAATAGTGTTGTTGCTGTGTCTATGCCAATTGAAGATTTGCGCACGCTTGTCGCACATGCAGCTGGTTATACAGCGCGGTATAATCTTGCCTCTATGGTTGGTGAAGGATCAACTTTTGCTACAACTAAAGACAAAGCGGCGCGCATTGCGAGAAATCATAACCATATCCTATTGCAAGGGGAATCTGGAACGGGGAAACAGCGCATGGCGCATGGGATTCATCAAGCAAGCTCTAGGGCTGCAGGACCATTGATTTCTGTTCGGTGCGGTGATTTAGCGCCTGAACTCTTAGAGCAAGAATTATTTGGTGTATCAACGAGTGCTGAAATTAGTCATCCGGGCAAGTTGGAACTTGCGAACGGCGGTACGCTGTTTATGGATGAAATAGAAAAATTGCCGATGGCATTGACTGCTTCCTTGGCGAAGGCCTTGACTACGCAGAAAATGCACCGTATTGGTGAAACTGTAGAGCGTCCAATTGATGTTAGAATTATCAGTGCATGTGATAGTGATTTAAAACGATTGACAGAACGCGGAGCGTTTGATCATCAACTCTATGAAATTATTTCTAAAAGTGTGATTCGTGTACCTTCATTAAGAAGTCGTCGTGAAGATATTCCACAGTTGGCTAAACATATTGTTTGTGAGTTAGCTGCGCAGCATCAAATTGAAGAAAAGGTTATTTTACCAGAGACTGCAGAAGTATTAAAAGATTATGACTGGCCAGGCAACATTAAACAATTGCAGGGTGTGATTGAATATGCCTTCTTTAATACGAAGAGCAATGAAATCAGACCGGAAGATATCAATCTTATGGGAGATATTAAACCAGATAACAGCTGGAAAGAAGATAAGGACGTCTTTGTAAAGGCTTGGCAGGCTGCGGGCGGAAATGTAAGCAGATTAGCGAACTTACTCAGCGTTAGCCGAGTGACTTTATACAGATACTTGAAAAAATACGGTTTAGAAAAATCATAATAGCGGAGGAAGCAGATGCGTTTAAGAAAGAAACCTTGGATAGAAGAAGCAATTTTAGAATTTAGTGATTTTTTATATACAGAGACTGCACAAATCGAACAGATCAAAAAAGGTGAATGGGCAAAAGAATTTGGGAGACAAGCTCCGTTATATGTAGAACTTGGTACGGGAAAAGGGCGCTTTATTACACAGATGGCAGCGCGTTATCCAGAAGTTAATTTTATCGGTATTGAAGTGCAGAAAGATGTAATTTATTATGCTGGTTTGAAAGCGAAAGAATTGGGACTGAAAAACTTGAAACTACTTCGTTTCGATATTAATAATATCAGTGAATTGTTTGCTGAGCATGAAGTGGATCGATTTTTTATTAATTTTTGTGATCCGTGGCCAAAAGCGCGTCATGCAAAGCGTCGCTTAACGCATGTTAGCTTCTTAGAAAAATATCGTCATTTATTAGCGCCTAAAGGGCAACTGTTCTTTAAAACCGATAACAGGCCATTGTTTGATTTTTCGCTAGAACAATTTGAGGAAGCTGGCTTGAAGGTAAATAATCTAACTTATGATTTGCATAATAGTGGAATGGAAGACAATATTATGACGGAGTATGAGAAGAAATTCAGTGGCCTTGGCGAAAAAATTAATCGTTGTGAAGTTTCTTTTGAATAGGTGAATTTTTTGAAACCCTTGCATATGATGTTAATAGCTAATTCTTAAAGGAGTGTGCTAGAAATGCGTCAAGCAAGGGTTTCTTTGCCTTATTATGAGGCTGTAAACAAAGAAGAAATGAAATATTGGCTCATGATTATGAAGGATCACACGGTATTTATTAAAGCTGGATTGCCGGCTGAATGCGTTGAATTTCGCGATGAGGCAAAAGAATTTGCAAAGGCATTTTCCAGCTTGCAATCAAAATTAGATAAATTAAAAAATCCAAAACAATGTGAGACCTTTCATCAAGAAACGTGCCAAGTTATGGAGGCTTTCTATCAATATAAACGAAATTTACTCTCATTACGTATTACAGGTAAGCTAGGTGGTTCTCATTTTCCGTCGTTTTTAGAACATCTGGCGCGTGAAGCAAATTATTTTTTGCAATTATTAAATTTACCGAATAAAGAAAATATGCTACATACGTGCTCGCAGACGCAAGAAGTTGTTACTTGGCTTAGATTTATGGCAGATCATACGCGCTTGATTGGTCAGTATATCGATCCTGCTGAACGGCAGATGCAAAAAGAGGCTAGAGGTTTTGCAGAACTTTTTGATGATTTGTGCTTAGAAGGGCGCGATTTTGCTGCGATGCTATATTGTCATAAAGGTGAAATGAAGGCTTTTTCACGATTTTTACAAGATGTGAGGAGTGATGTACAAAGATTTTGCGATTTTAATAAAATGGCAAAAGAGTTGATTGATGAATGTAGATTATTGACGATTATGACACCACAATTGGCAGATCATTTGAGACGAGAGGCAAAACATTGTTTCGCTGTGATTGCGATGCTGGAAAAAGGTTTGGCAAAACATTGTGCGCCTGTATTCGATGATGATATTGATGAATTTGCTTGGAATCTGCCAGGGAGAATTGATGAAGAAGAATCTGAATGTGTTGTGCATCAAGAGCCGGAAGATATCTTGTATTATTCCGGAAATACTGCTTATGATCCCTATGATGAATTAGATGGTGAGGATGTCTATCATGAATATACTGAACCCGAGGTGGCAATAGCAGTAAAAGAGCAAACGGAAGAAATGCGAGAGCCGGTAAAACCGGTAACTGTCCATGTGGTTGAAGAAATACCTGAGCCAATAGAAGTGGTGAAGATAGAGCCAGCGATGAAACGCAGCAAAATAAAAGAAGTTAAAGAGGAACTTAAAGAAATAGAAGTAGTAGTTAAAGAAGAGCCGAAAAAAGAGTCTGTAAAAGAAGAAAAGAAGGCTCAGCAAAGTGCAAAAGTTGAGGATATATTGCCAGTTTCTACGCCGGCAAAAGCTTTTGCGCGTGATGTGAAGGCGGAGCTTTTGCAAAAGGCTGCAGAAAATAAATCAGTGCCAATTCAATTAATGGCAGATGGCCCCGCTGCGAATATCCAAGGGATTAGTAGGGCGATGAAAGCGCCAGTTGCGCGAATGCCGCGCACTTTAGGAAAAGAAAGGAAAAACTAAAAAGGTGTGAGTAATGGAATCATTACTCACACCTTTTTAGTTGTATAGGCAAAACCAGCTACTTAGCTCACCGCTAGTTTCGCTGACTGCCATTAAGCGACGGTTTACAGTATCAATTAAAGATAAATCAGCAAACATATTGCTTCCTGCAATAGCAAATCGGCTATCTGACAAAAGGGATAAAGTAGTAATAGAACGACCGATTTGAATAGAATTTATGATTTGCATTGTTTCAAGGCCGATGACGCTGATAGAACCACTGTCTTCATTCGTAACATAAGCTATTGTTTGTTCATCATTTAAGGTAATATGGCAGGGGTACGCATTAATTGCGCAATTATCTGCGGGATTAATTACTAGGTAGTTTGGCGCTTCCATTTCGTCTAGTGGAAATATCGCCAACCCTTCTCCGTGAAGCTTATTTCTTGTAAAAGTCGTCATCACTTTATCGGGGAGGGCAAAAAGATTCGTTGGAATTCCACCGATGAATCGTTCAAAAACAACTTGACCTTGCGGAGAAAACCCTGCGACAATTCCCTGATCGTCATTTTCCCAAATGGTATAAATCGTATTATTCAAGATGCATATGCCATTACATCGACAAGTTGTAATATCGGGATTAACAAGTGGGGTAGTTTTCATTGTCGTCGTATCTAAATGATGCAAAGTGGCAGTCTGATCAACAAAATATGCATTTTTAAAATCATCAGTTAATGTAATTTGTGACAAATGGGGTAGGGGAGTTGGGAGTTTATATAATGAATTTGTTGCAATATCAATAATAAACAATGCCCCTTCATGACTTGTTGTCGCTGCAAGGCAAGCTTTTGTTCTCGTTGCATTTATAAAAAGTCCAGCTGGGGTATATGTATTTAAATAAGGGATTCTAGATAATATTGCTTGGCTTGTTAAATCAATACTAAGCACCTCTGAAGTGCCAAGGTCGATTGCCAATAATTTTGCATTTGTCAACTCCATATAGATCCCTCCTTTATTTTAGTAACAATATAGTATATTCATAAAACTTGTACATGGTTTACTGTAATAATACATTTTTTTTTGGTATAATTAACAATAGATTTCATATGGAGGCGTATATATGCCAAAAAAAAGATTATGGATAAATAACGTGGAAGCCGTGCTATTTATTATGGCTATTTTGATTATTATTGGAACGATAAATGTATTTAGTTCTAGCTTTGTAATGGCCGGTAATGAATTCGATAATGGATATTATTTTGTTAATAAGCATTTAATTTCTTTACTGCTAGGAATCTTTGCCTTAGTTTTTGCAATGCGACTGGATTACCGTGTTTGGCGGAAGCTTTCTTTTATTATTACAGTTTTTGCAGTATTTTGCCTGATTGCCGTTTTTTTCATTGGAATAGAAGTAAATGGTTCAAAAAGATGGATTCAAATAGGAATGACTTTTCAGCCATCTGAAGTAGCAAAGCTAGCGTCGCTTTTGTTGATGGCAAGCTACCTTGGACCTAAGATAGATAAAAATTTACGGATTAGTATTGGAAATAAGGTGTGGCTGCCGATTTTGCTCATGGGTGGGTTGGTATATAAGCAACCGGATTTAGGTACGGCTGCAATTATTGTCGGGATTGCTTTTTTGTTGTATATTATGGCGGGATTACCGCTAGGAGAAGTTGTTGTATTAGGTGCAATTGCACTGGGAGGCGCAGGAATATTAACCTTTTCAGCAGATTATCGAATTGATCGTGTCAAGGCATGGTTTGATCCCTGGTCTTATGAATCGACATCTGGATATCAAACGGTGCAGTCTTTGATTGCGATTGGTTCGGGTGGATTTTCTGGTTTAGGCTTGGGTATGGGAACAAGTAAATTTGCATATTTGCCAGAGGCACATACCGATTTTGCTTTTTCTATTTTGTGTCAAGAGATGGGGTTTATTGGCGCATTTCTTGTGCTGATTTTATTAGCTGCTATGGCATGGTATTGTGGGCGAATTGCAAAAGAAACGACGGATGGATTTGGGAAAATGCTAGTCATCGGCATAGCCATTCTTGTTGTTGGACAAGGCGTTGCAAATATTGCTATGGTTATTGGAATCTTACCCGTTATTGGGGTGCCATTACCATTTATCAGTTATGGAGGCACTTCACTGATTGTGAATATGTTAAGTATGGGGATTTTAGCGAGTGTTGGGAAAAAACATTGTAGTAAGGTACCAACACGTCCGCCAAAAGGAAAAATGCCATTGCCGAAAAGTCAGAGGTATATCGCGACTGATGTGGTAAAACGTGGCGCATAAAAGGAGTAGGAATAACGATATTATGTATCGTTACTCTTACTCTTTTTTTATATTGTAACCTTTTTATGCAGTTCACATAAACTGTAGTATATAGAGTAGAAGGAGGGGGTTTACATGGAAGAAGAAACGAATCGAGCGCATGATCATGAAAGTAAAATGATGAAAAACCAGTGCTATATGTTAGCGCATGCTTATGTGCCTTGGCAGCGGTATGAAAAGGCGTTTTCGCCATGCGAAGCTTTATCAAAAGGAACATTATTCCCTGAATTATGGGGTGTTTATCGAATCCCCAAATAAATTGGAGGTGCTAAGCTATGGGATGTGAACATCAAGCTGCGATGCTAGTAAAAATTCAAGAGTTGGAATTCGTTGCGCTTGAGTTAAACTTATATCTTGATACACATCCATGTGATCAAGATGCAATCAACGATTTTAATTGTGCGGTGGAAGCTGCTTGTAAATTGGTTCAAAAGTATGAAGAAAAATATGGACCGCTATATAACTTTGGGATAAGTATAGAGACGGAAGATGAGTGGCGATGGATAAATAGTCCGTGGCCATGGGAATTGTAGGAGGTTTTGGCATGTGGATTTATGAAAAGAAATTACAACATCCAATTTGTGTAAGTTGTCCAGATGTAGCTTTCGCAAAACTGGTTATTACGCAATATGGTGGCCCCAATGGAGAACTTTCAGCATCACTTCAATATCTTAACCAACGTTATTCGATGCCAACAAATATGGCGAAAGCCGTATTGACTGATATCGGCACGGAGGAACTCGCACATCAGGAAATGATTGCTTCTCTCGTGTATAAACTAACTTGTGGTGCGGGGCCAAAAGATTTTGAAAAAGCAGGTTGGAGTGCGAAATGGGCGCAAAATGGTCCGGGCATGTTCTGGATGGATGCAAACGGTGTACCTTGGATTGCAAATAATGTTTCCTGTGTTGGTGAGCCAATTGCTGATTTAACTTCGAATATGGCTGCGGAGCAAAGGGCGCGGGTGACTTATGAGCATTTGATTTCCCAGACGTGTGATCCTTTGGTAAAAGATATGCTTCGTTTCCTTTGGCAACGAGAAGTTGTACATCTTCAGAGATTTGGTGAGGCATTAAACGACGTAGAAGAATGGATGGCGAAATGCAAACGTGTTTGGACCGGTGTAGAACCGCAAGAGGAAACAAAAGAACAGTAAATAGGCAATAAAAGGTCCATCATTAGGGTGGATTTTTATCCAGGGGCTAGGATTCAGGTGGAGTAAAAACCTCGCCTGGATCGTGGCCACTTTATTATTTGTATAACTTCATTGATTTTTAGCTACAATAATTTTGTTCTAAGTTATGTATAGTGTTACAATAGATCAGGAAAATATAACTAATAAAGTGGATGGTGAGGTAATAGTTATGGAAAGAAAAATTGCTTGGTTAGATTATATGGAAGAAGATAAGTTGCAATTAGAGATTTTAAGTAAAAATTATCGAGAATTTTTGGATAATGGGAAAACGGAACGTGAATGCATAAAACAGAGCGTTGCATTTGCAAAACAGGCCGGTTATCGTGATTTAGGGCAGTGCATAAAAGATAAAACGCAACTAAAAGCAGGCGATAAAGTTTATGCTGTCAATATGGACAAAGCGATAGTGCTATTTAATATTGGGAAAGAACCATTGGATGAAGGCATGAATATTCTAGGTGCACATATTGATTCACCGCGTTTAGATATCAAGCAAAATCCTTTATATGAAAAGGGTGGCTTGGCTTATTTCGATACCCATTACTATGGTGGTATTAAAAAATATCAATGGGTTACATTACCACTTGCGATTCATGGTGTGATTGCAAAAAAAGACGGAAGTTTAATCAATTTGACGATTGGTGAAAAGGACGGCGACCCAGTTTTTTGCGTGACTGATTTACTCGTGCATTTAGCACAGAAACAACAGGAGTTAAAAGCAAATAAAGTTATTGATGGTGAAGACCTTGACGTTTTAATTGGAAGTATTCCGTTAGATGATAAAGAAAAAGAAGCCGTGAGCAAAAAAATCATGGCAATATTGCAATCCACATATGATTTTACTGAAGAAGATTTGCTATCAGCTGAATTAGAAGTCGTACCAGCGGGTAAAGCAAGAGATGCTGGGCTTGATCGCAGTATGATTATGGCATATGGACAAGATGACCGCGTATGTGCCTATACATCCCTTGTTGCAATGCTTGAAGTTGATAAAGTGGATAAAACGACTTGTTGCTTACTCGTTGATAAAGAAGAAATTGGTAGTGTCGGTGCAACTGGAATGCAATCGAAATTTTTTGAAAATATGACTGCGGAGCTCTTGGCTTTGCAAGGTGAATATTCTGATTTAAAATTAAGAAGATGTTTGGCAAACTCTAAAATGTTATCCTCTGATGTAAGTGCAGGCTTTGATCCGTTATATGAATCTGTATTTGACAAGAAAAATGTGGCTTATTTAGGAAAAGGAATTGTATTTAATAAATTCACCGGTTCACGTGGTAAATCAGGATCGAATGATGCAAATGCAGAGTATTTTGGACAAATTCGTAAAATTATGGACGATAATAAAATCGCCTATCAAACTGCTGAATTGGGTAAGGTTGATGTTGGGGGTGGTGGAACAATCGCCTATATTATGTCACTTTATGGGATGGAAGTTATTGATTGTGGTGTAGCGGTATTAAATATGCACGCACCATGGGAGATTACGAGTAAGGCTGACTTATACGAAGCGAAAAAGGGCTATGTCGCATTTTTGAAACAAGCGTAATATTGTTTTCATAGAATGAAGGACTTTCTGTCTAATACGATGGAAAGTCCTTTTTGTACGTTAAAAGCAATTTTAATGCAATTTTAATATAGGGACTTATCTTTTAACACCGATTTAAGATGAGGGATTTTATAATAAAAGTATCAACAAGTAATGGAGGTTAGAATAATGATGAATTTGATCTTACAGTACAGCCTGTACTTAGTAATACTGATTATATTTGCTGTTCCGTTAGGTGCGTATATTGGTAAAGTAATGAATGGAGAAAAAGTTTTTCTGACAAGGGTGGTAGAACCTGTTGAAACCCTGATTTATAAAATTCTTTGTATTGATAAAACGGAGGAAATGCATTGGAAGTCGTATTTGTGGAGTGTATTATTTTTCAATGGTTTTGGCTTTTTGGTATTATTTTTTATACATATATGCCAAAATTTGTTGCCGTTAAATCCGCAAAATATAGATGGAACAAGTTGGCATTTAGCCTTTAATAATGCAATTAGTTTTGTTACAAATACAAATTGGCAAGCTTATAGCGGTGAATCTACATTATCTTATTTTACACAAATGTTTGGTTTAACTGTACAAAACTTTGTGTCAGCAGCGACTGGAATTGCCGTTTTATTTGTTTTAATTCGTGCCTTTGTGAAAGTAAAAGAAAGCGGGCTAGGCAATTTTTGGGTGGATATTACGCGGATTGTTTTATATGTGTTAATTCCGTTATCCATGATCGTTTCAATTGCGCTTGTTTCACAAGGCGTAGTACAAAATTTTAGTCCATATGAAATTGTAAATCTTGTTGAGCCGGTTGCCTTAGAAGACGGTAGCCAAGTGACTGAGCAGATTGTTCCGATGGGACCTGGTGCAAGTCAAATTGCAATCAAACAGTTAGGCACAAACGGTGGGGGCTATTTCGGTACGAACTCCGCTTATCCATTGGAAAATCCCACTGCATTATCTAATTTAATTGAAGTCTTATCTATATTGTTAATTCCAGCAGCCCTTTGTTTTACTTTTGGGAAAAATATTGGTGATAAAAGACAAGGAAAAGCAATTTTTGCAGCGATGTTTATTTTATTAGTTCTTGCTCTTGGTGGTATTGCTGTAAATGAACAAATCGCTACGCCACAGTTAGCACAGAATGGTGCTGTAAATATTGGAATGGAAAATCAAGCAGGCGGCAACATGGAGGGAAAAGAAGCGCGTTTTGGCATTATAGGGTCTTCGACTTGGGCTGCTTTTACAACGGCAGCATCCAATGGTTCGGTCAATTCAATGCATGATTCTTATACGCCACTCGGTGGAATGATTACCATGGTGCTTATGCAATTAGGTGAAGTTGTCTTTGGTGGTGTCGGTTGTGGCTTATATGGGATGATTAGCTTTGTCATTCTCACAGTCTTTATCGCAGGACTTATGGTAGGCAGAACACCAGAGTATTTAGGGAAAAAAATAGAGCCGCGAGAAATGAAACTTTCCGTCATTGTCTGTTTGGCAACGCCGGTTGCTATTTTAATTGGCAGTGGGATTGCAGTAGTTGTTCCAAGTGTGTTAGATAGTCTTAACAATACGGGGACGCATGGTTTATCGGAAATTCTTTATGCATATTCTTCCGTAGGTGGAAACAACGGTTCAGCATTTGCTGGCTTTAGTGCTAATACAGTGTTTTTAAATGTTAGTTTGGGTATCTGTATGTTGTTTGCACGGTTTGTACCAATTATCGCAATTGTTGCAATGGCAGGCAGTTTAGTAGAGAAAAAACGCCTTGCGGTAACACCAGGAACACTTTCAACTTGCAATACAATGTTTGTATTTATGTTGATTTTAATTGTTTTGTTAGTCGGTGCTTTGAGCTTTTTCCCAGCTTTATCTTTGGGACCGATTGCTGAATATTGTCAGATGATTCATTAGGAGGTGCAGATAAATGGATGAAAAAATAATAAAACGTGCCTTAAAGGATTCTTTTACTAAATTATCCTTCACAGTACAATTACAAAATCCGGTAATGTTTGTTGTATATCTTTCAGCAATTGTTACTACAGGATTGTGTGGTCTATCAATTTTCGGAATTAAAGATGCGTCAATTGGCTTTACTGCTTGTATTTCAATTATTCTTTGGTTTACGATTTTATTTGCCAATTTTGCTGAAGCTTTGGCTGAGGGGCGTGGCAAAGCACAGGCAGATGCTTTAAGAAATGCAAAAAGGACAGTAGCTGCGCATAAATTGAAAAATCGTAATGATAAAAAAATATATACCGATATTTCATCGATTAACCTCCGTAAAGGTGATATTGTTATTGTGAGTGCCGGTGAACAAATTCCAGCGGATGGAGAAGTCATTGAAGGTGTTGCATCGGTAGATGAAAGTGCGATCACCGGAGAGTCAGCGCCAGTAATTCGTGAAGCCGGCGGGGATCGTAGTGCGGTAACGGGAGGAACGACGGTAGTTTCCGACTGGTTGGTGATTGAAGTCGTCAATGAGGCTGGAGAAAGTTTTTTAGATAAAATGATTGCTATGGTTGAGGGAGCATCGCGGCGCAAGACACCAAATGAAATTGCATTGCAAATTTTATTGATCGCTTTGACACTTATCTTTATTCTGGTGACAATAACTTTGTATGCTTACGCTGATTTTTCAGCAAAACAGCTTTTCGTAGAAAATCCAACCTCAATGACAGCGCTAATTGCATTATTGGTATGTTTAGCGCCAACAACGATTGGAGCATTGTTATCAGCAATCGGAATTTCAGGCATGAGTCGTTTAAATGAAGCAAATGTATTGGCGAAAAGCGGACGCGCAATTGAAGCTGCCGGTGATGTAGATACGTTGTTATTAGATAAAACAGGGACAATTACGCTTGGAAATCGCCAAGCAAGTGCATTTGTTCCTGTAGATGATCATACGGAAAGAGACCTTGCCGACGCTGCACAAATTGCATCATTACCTGATGAAACACCAGAAGGCAGAAGTATTGTCATTTTAGCGAAAGAAAAATTTGATATTCGTGAAAGAACGCTTAATGATTTAAATATTGAATTTATTCCGTTTTCTGCGCGGACTCGATTGAGTGGCGTAAATATGAATGGAACTGAAATAAGAAAAGGGGCGGCTGAATCAATCAAAGCTTATGTAGAAAATCGTGGGGGCACTTATAGTGATGAGTGCGATGAAGCGGTAAGAAAAATTGCAAATATAGGCGGAACGCCGCTCGTTGTGGCAAAAGATGATAGCATTTTGGGCGTCATTTATTTAAAAGATATTATTAAATCCGGAGTGAAAGAAAAATTTGCTGATCTTCGGAAAATGGGAATCAAGACAGTGATGATTACGGGAGATAATCCGTTAACTGCCGCGGCAATTGCAGCAGAGGCTGGAGTAGATGATTTTCTTGCGGAGGCAACACCAGAAGGGAAACTCGCGATGATTCGCGAGTTGCAAAGTAAGGGGCATATGGTAGCAATGACAGGTGACGGGACAAATGATGCGCCGGCACTCGCGCAAGCGGATGTTGCTGTTGCGATGAATACGGGAACGCAAGCGGCAAAGGATGCTGGGAATATGGTTGATTTAGATTCTTCACCAACAAAACTAATTGAAATTGTGCGCATTGGGAAACAGTTGTTAATGACGCGTGGCAGTTTGACAACATTTAGTATCGCCAATGACCTGGCTAAGTATTTTGCGATTATTCCTGCATTATTTATGTCGCTATACCCCCAATTAGGAATGCTAAATATTATGGGCTTGCATAGCAGTGAAAGTGCAATCTTATCAGCGATTATCTACAATGCAGTTATCATTGTAGCGTTGATTCCATTAGCTTTACGCGGTGTAGCCTATAAAGAAGTTCCGGCAGAGGATTTATTAAAACATAATTTGCTTGTTTACGGCTTGGGTGGGATCATTGTACCGTTTATTGCAATAAAAGTTCTAGATTTATTTATTGCATTATTTGTATAGAGCAAGAAAGGATTTGATGAGATGAAAAGTTTAATCTACCGCGCGTTTGGGATGTTATGCGTAATGACTTTTCTATGTGGAGGGATTTATCCACTTGCAGTAACAGCAATTTCGCAAGCGGCTTTTCCAGGGGAAGCAAATGGCAGTATCATTAAAATAGATAATAAAGCTTATGGAACAAAATTTTTAGCACAACAATTTACTGGCAAACAATATATGTGGGGAAGGATTATGAGATTAGATACAGAATCTTTTATCGATAAAAATGGAAATAGTTACTTTTATGCAGCACCTGATAATATAAGTCCAGCCAGTAATGATTATGATTCTTTAGTGGCACAGCGCGTACAAAAAATAAAAGAATCTAACCCGGATGCAAGAATTGACAGTATTCCCGTTGACTTGGTTACGAATTCTGGCAGTGGGCTTGACCCGCATATCAGCTTGGCGGCGGCAGAGTATCAAATTCCGCGGTTAGCAAAAGAACGTCAAATGTCAGAAGCTGAAATTCAGAAGATTATTGATACTTATACGACAGATAAATTCCTTGGCATTTTCGGCGAGCCGGTGGTGAATGTTCTTCAAGTAAATTTAGCTTTAGATGGTTTGTTAAAATAAAGATAGTTAGATAGGTCTATACTGTATCTTGCGATACAGTATAGATTTTTGTCGGTTAAAGTAGATTTAAATACGCAAAGAGGGTGAATAACATGCATGAAGATGAACGCGATCCGCATAAGTTTCTTGAAGCAGCTATGCAGGAAGAAAAGAAAAAAAAGAAGGGGAAACTCAAAATATTTTTCGGTTACGCTGCTGGAACGGGAAAAACCTATGCGATGTTATCGGATGCACATGATGCTCAAAAAGATGGAATTGATGTAGTTGTTGGCTATATTGAGCCGCATGCAAGGCCTGATACAATGGCACTTTTGACGGGGCTTGAGGTGTTGCCGCCGCTTGAGGTAGCTTATCATGGGGTAACATTAAAAGAATTTGATTTAGATAAAGCGTTAGAGCGCAAGCCAAAGCTTATCTTAGTAGATGAATTTGCCCATACGAATGCAAATACTTGTCGGCATGCAAAACGGTATCAGGATGTGCAGGAGTTATTAAATGCAGGGATTGATGTTTATACAACGGTAAATGTACAACATTTAGAAAGTCTAAATGATGTCGTTGCGCAAATTACTGGTATTATTGTTCGTGAAAGAATACCCGACAGTGTTTTTGATGATAATTCACAAGTCGAGCTCGTGGATATTGATCCTGATGATTTATTAGAGCGGCTGAAGCAGGGGAAAATCTATCGGGAAAAGCAGGCCAATAAAGCATTGGGAAACTTTTTTACGGTGGAAAACCTTATTTCTCTACGTGAAATTGCATTGAGGCGGATGGCTGATCATATTAATTCTTTGCAGCTACAAGCGGATCGGGAAAAATCTTTAACATCTGTAGTTACAGCAGAGCATATTTTGATTTGTTTATCGTCATCGCCTTCGAATCCAAAAGTAATTCGTCAAGCGGCACGGATGGCAGCGGCATTTCATGCAAAATTTACAGCCATCTATGTAGAAACACCTGACTTCAATAATATGCTGCAAAAGGACAAGGAACGGTTGCAAAATAATACACGATTGGCACGAGAACTGGGTGCTAATACAGTGACTTCCTATGGCAGTGATATTGTAGAGCAGATTGCGGAATACGCAAAGGTTGCGCGAGTTTCTAAAATTGTTTTGGGAAGATCGTATACGAAGCGTAAACTGTTCTCTGTACAGGAGAGTTTTTCCGAGCGTTTGACTGATTTATCACCTCAATTGGAAATTTTTCTTATTCCAGATAATTATGATAAGAAGTATGTAAAGCCTATCGGCTTGCAACGCTATACACAAGATTATAGCGACAGTATGTGGATGTTTGGTGTTTTATCTGTATCTACGATTTTTGGCTATATGTTATCACATTGGAACTTTGGTGATGTATCTATCGTAGCTAGTTATATTATCGGTGTATTTTTTACTACATTTATTACTAAAGGAAAAATTTATGGAATTATTGCTAGCTTTTTGAGTGTTCTTTTGTTTAATTTTTGTTTTACTAGACCTGTGTATACCTTTGAAATCGTGGATATTCGCCATATAATTTTATTTGTCGTTATGTTTATTATTGCTATGATTTGTGCAGGGTTAACACATAAGGTGAAAGAATATGCAAAGTTATCCGCACAGAAAGCATATCGATTGGAAATTCTTTTGGCGACAAGTCGTAAGTTACAAAAAGCCGCGGATAAATATGAAATTGTCGAACAGACGGTAGCACAATTGGGCACATTACTAGAAAAGAATATCTACTTTTATTTAGGGAATCCACGTTTAAATCCGTTACCATTTACGTATATTTGTAATGAAGCGCTGCAAAACAATTTTGATAATCAACGCTGGGTGGCTGTAGCAGAATGGACATTTAAAAATAATCGTCATGCTGGATTTTCTACGACGACTTTACCGGGGGAAAAGTGCTTGTATTTAGCGATTCGTAATGGAGAAAAGGTATTTGGTGTAGTGGCGATTGATATGGAAAATCAGCGAATTCCTGCGTACGAAGAAGGTATTATGGTAGCAATTCTAAATGAATGTGCATTTGCGCTGGAAAAGGATGAGCTGTTAAAAGATCAAGAAAATGCGAGTTTGCAACTTAAACAGGAACAGCTGCGGGCAAATTTATTGCGTTCTATTTCTCATGATTTAAGGACACCTTTAACTTGTATTTCTGGCAATGCAGAAGTATTACTTCACAATTTAAATCAAATGAAGCAGGAAAAAGCACAAAAACTTTGTGAGGATATTTATGATGAATCCATTTGGTTAATTAATTTAGTAGAAAACTTGTTATCGGTAACAAGGATAGAAAATGGTACAATGAAATTGCAACTGAATATTGAAAGTTTAAGTGATATTGTGGATGAAGCCTTAAAACACATAAAGCGTAAGCTGAATCATCATCCAATTTACGTAGAGCATGAGAATGATTTATTAATGGTAAAAGCCGATGGCAGGATGATTATTCAAGTCATTACCAATATCGTAGATAATGCATTAAAATATACGCCGCAAGGAACGCAAGTTACCATTACCACGAGGCAAGTAAATGATGAAGCAATTGTACAGATTGCTGATGATGGCTTAGGAATTACGGATGAAGCTAAAAGTAAATTGTTTGATATGTTTTATTCTGCTAAAACCAATGCTGCTGACGGGAAACGTGGCATGGGATTAGGTTTGGCTTTATGTAAGTCGATTATCAATGCGCATGGCGGTGAGCTGACAGTTGCTGATAATAAACCGCAGGGGACGATATTTCAATTTAATTTAAAAGTGGAAGAAGTGAGGTTATGATCCATCAGACAATTCTAGTTATAGAAGATGATATTCCCGTTAGAAATTTGATTACAACGACATTAGAAACGCAGGATTACAAATATTACACAGCGGAAAACGGAACCCAGGCATTACTAACAACGGCATCGGTAAAACCTGATGTTATTCTACTTGATTTAGGGTTGCCGGATATAGATGGAATCGAAGTGATTCGAAAAATTCGTTCTTGGTCGGATATTCCGATTATCGTGATTAGTGCCAGAAGTGATGAACGAGATAAAATAGAGGCGCTTGATAGCGGTGCCGATGATTATTTAACAAAGCCGTTTAGTGTCGAGGAGCTTTTGGCAAGACTAAGAGTTGTATGGCGAAGATTAAACTACTTGTCAACGCTAAATGGTAAGGTGGAGGAAGTTTTTCATAATGGGGCACTTGTCATAGATTTTACCGCGGCGGTAGTAAAAGTAAACGATACTGAGGTAAAGTTAATGCCAATTGAGTATAAATTACTTTGCTTATTGGCGAAAAATGTAGGCAAGGTACTTACACATCACTACATATTAGATCAAGTATGGAAAAATGCAATTGAAAGTGATTTAGGCTCGCTGCGCGTTTATATGACATCGCTTAGAAAAAAACTCTGTAAGAGTGAAAGTGGTGTAGAATATATTCAGACACATATTGGAATAGGGTATCGAATGCTTCGGATTGAGTAAAATAAAAAATCCTGATTCATTTTGAATCAGGATTTTTTATTTTCCCAAGCGCCTGGTGTCGAAGGTGTAATTACGCCAAAAGTAAAACCACGTTCTTTTAAGATTTTAATAATTTGTGGCAATGCTTTAATAGTTTCTTCGTGACCTGGTGAGGAATGCATCAATATAATTGCATGGTCTTGCAAAATTTGAAAGTTATCGAGTTGATGAATAATATTGTCAATTAAATCTTTTGCTGTTCCATCTGAAGCATCTCCGGCGCTAATATTCCAGCCCACTTCGATATATCCGAGTCGTTCTAGCTCTAACCAATATTCATCGGTAAAGTTTCCAACGATGCCTCCAGGGGCTCTTGTAATAAGTGGACGAACGCCCAAGATTTCTTTAAAAATATCATCTGCTTGTTGTAATTCTTTGATGTAACTGTCTGGAGAATCGTATAATTTTTCATAAATGTGTGTATAACTGTGATTTCCAATTGCATGATTTTCATTATAGATTCGCTTTACTACATCTGGATAATCATGTAGTTTATTGCCTAATAAAAAGAAAGTCGCCTTTACTTGCTCTTGTTTTAGTATATCTAAAATAGCGATTTCAATATCGTCATTAGGTCCGTCATCAAAAGTTAGATATACAGTTTTTTCATGATAATAAGGTTCGATTTTTGGAAGCGCTGTAGATAATCCTTGGTTTCGGCGCTGGGAGATTGTGAAATTGTCATATACAGGTTGGAATGGGTCTTGGGTTTTAAAATCAGATAAATCACCAGTAATAATAAAGGGAGTTTTATCAGATTCTTTTTTCCCTTCACCTAAAATTTTATCATCTGTATATTCAGAAGCTCCAGCTGGGGTGGGGCCTTCGTTTATGAAATAAAGTGGAATTGTGATAATAATAAAAATAATAATTGAAAGAATTGCAAATAGATGTTTTTTAAAATGATTTTGCATAGTCCGCTCCTAGGTATTAATTTGTATATGACAAAACATTATCATTTTAGCATGATTGCATGTTGATTCATAGATGAAATTGTTTACTTGCTGGTAAAAGTAGATGTTTTTATCGAAAAAGTTCTTTTAACTAAAATATATTCAGTATATAATTAAAATAATAAATTTTATCAAAAAATATTCATTTTGATAATGTAAGGAGTATTGAAAAAACGAAAAAAGATATTTCGGAAAAAGTTTCGGTGTCGGATTTTTCAGCGTTGAATTTTATGTATTATTTAAGGTGATAAAAAAAGACGCATTGAAAGAAATGTTGGGTTAGTAATTAAAAAATGCAGTTTAAGAGCAATGACGGAGTAAAATAAGTAGGATTATTGAGTAGTGTCGATATAGTGGTTGTAATAGCTTCTTAAGGAAATCTACGACAGTTTGTCAAAGTTTGCAGATGAAATACTATATAATTTAAAGCAAAAAGAGGAAATATTGATAGCTTTTCTTAGAATGGTTTAAAATAGTCAGGTAATAACATGAAATTAATAGTAAAAATAGCTTTAAACCCTTAATTTTACTTAATTTTTATCTGATAATATTTCTAAAAATGTGCAGGATTTATGTAGGGGAAAATAGAACTTAATTGACGTAATTATAAAACCGTTCGACACGAAGTTTTATTGTGGTGAGTATTATTTAAGAAAATTTATAGGGGAACCAGTTTATTAAATTGGAGGGGTAAAAATGTTAAATATATTATTGGTTGGCGGCGGTAGAGGTGGAGCCGGTATATTAGAATTATCGACAAAGATTCCTGATGTAAAAATAGTTGCTGTAGCGGATGTAAAGGCAGATGCGGTTGCGATTCGCTTAGCGCAAAAAATGGGGCTTAGAACGTTTCAAGACATTTCTGAAGCGGTAAAAATGCCGGGACTAGATGTTATATTAAATGTTACAGGTAATGTGGAAGTCAACAAGATTATCAATACATATGTACCAGAAAATGTGAAAGTAGTAGAGACTTATTTAACAAATATAATTTATCACTTGATTAAGTCTCAAGCCTTGATTAATGAAGAATTAAAAACAAAGGTAGATACTTTATCAGAAGCAGTGAATGAAGCAAAAGGGCATATTAATAATACACATGAAGTTATTGGTTTTATCAATAAAGTATCGCAGCAAACGAATTTGCTTGGGTTAAATGCAGCAATTGAGGCGGCACGGGCTGGAGAGCAAGGTCGTGGATTTGCCGTTGTTGCAAATGAGGTGCGTAAATTAGCTGAAGATAGTGTTGAAGCGACTAAAAAAATCAATTCTATTTTAGGAAATATAGAGTCTTCAATGCAAGCAATTATTGTTGGTATTGAACAGACTGCTGCAGTTGCTGATGAAAAATCACGTCGAGAGTTAGTGCAAGGGATTAAAATCACAACAAAATAAATAATAAAAACCGCAGCGAAAGCTGCGGTTTTTTAATCAGGAATGATTGAAGGGTTATCTGTAATTGAGGATAGGACTACAATGGTTTGCGTTTTTAGAATTCCAGGTTGATTTTTAATACGATTTAACAATAATTCTAATGTTTTTGTACTTTCAGTGACAATTTTTAATGAGTAGTCGAATTCTCCAGTTATATAGAAGCATTCTTTAATTTCGAGTTCATCTTTGACGAAACTGGCGAAAGAATCCCCATGGGTTGGATTTTCCAATTGGACATACATGAGAGCCATTAAATGTTTGTTTAGCATTGCAGGATCAAGAATAACTGTATATTGTTTAATTACGCCTGATGCTTCCAATTTTTTCAAACGTTCACTTATTGCGGGCATTGAAAGTGATATTTCGGCACTTAAGTCAGAAATGGTCATACGGGCATTTTTTTGTAGATTTTTAAGTATTTTTTTATCAATGACGTCCATAATTTAACCACCAATCTTTATAGCAATGCTTTGATATTATCTAATATATTATAACAGGATAAATAGAGGATGTAACATATTTTAAAAAATAATTTCAAAAAAAGTAAAAATAGATTTTCTTTTTTGCCTGAATAAAAAGGAATGTATCTAAGTTGAACGAATTCTAAAATAAATAAAAAATTTTTTACATTTTGATTTTGGCAGGTGGCTGAATTGGCAGTTAAACGAAATCCAGTGCAAAAAAGAATAGCGGTATTTATTTTTGCATTGGTTGGCTTAATTTTTATATTGGTTGGCCGTGTAGCTTGGATACAAGTCGTACAGGGCGACCTATTAGCGATGAAGGCAAAGCGGCAAGTAGAAGAGAGCCGCACGCTACAGTCGCCCCGAGGCACGATTTACGATAGAAATGGTCGTGAGCTCGCGGTTAGCATTCTGGTAAAATCGCTTTATGTAGATCCGGAAGTTGTAAAAGATCCTGAAACATTGGCGGCAGAATTGGCACCTATTTTAAAAATGTCAGAGCAAGACATTAGAGGTAGAATTGCCGATGGCGGGAGGTTTGTTTGGTTAAAGCGTATGTTAGAGCCAGATGTGGTGGCGCGAATAAAAGCAGTGATTGAAAAATACAATCTAAATTGTTTGAATTTTGTAGAAGAAAGTAAGCGCTATTATCCAAATGACGCGTTAGCTTCACAGGTACTTGGCTTTGTAGGAATGGATGACGTTGGCCTTGATGGGATGGAATTGGCAGAAGATGAAGTTTTAAAGGCGAAGTCATCGGAACAATTTTTGTCGACAGATACTTATGGAAGACCAATTTTTAATTCTGTTTTTTCAAAAAACACTTATGAAGGTGGAAAGGATATTTATTTAACGATTGATAGCAATATTCAGTTTATCGTTGAGCAGACGCTTGAAAAAGCGATGGTAGATACGAAGCCACGGGCGGTTACGGCAGTCGTCATGAATCCGAAGACTGGCGAAATATTAGCGATGGCAAATCGCCCGACGTATAATCCCAATGAGTATTATAAATATTCACCAGAAGAGTGGAGAAATCGTGCAGTTTCCTTTGTATATGAGCCCGGTTCTACATTTAAGGCTGTAGTTGCGGCATCGGCATTACAAGAAGGTATCGTTACGCCGGAAAAACGGTTTGTTGATCCGGGATATGTAATGGTATCTGGACGAAGAATTCAAAACTGGAATGGTGAAAGTTATGGCAATGTAAGTTTTACGGATATTATTAAAAACTCTATAAATACAGGTTTCGTTCAGGTCGGTATGCAGGTAGGAGCACAAAAGCTTAATGATTATGCCCATGCTTTTGGCTTTGGAGCTTTGACGGGAATTGAATTGCCTGGTGAGGAGTATGGAATTTTATTTGATCCTAAGCAGATGCGAGATTCAGATATTGCGACGATGTCAATTGGACAAAGTATTGCAGTAACGCCAGTGCAGTTAGCAACTGCTATTTCAGCAATTGCTAATAAAGGAATGTTATTAAAGCCTACAATTATCAAAGAATTTAGAAACTCTGATGGAAGCATAAGTAAGAGTAGTGAAGTTACACAAGTAAGACAGGTTATTGAAGAGGATACAGCGACAAAATTAATTAGTATGTTAGAGCAAGTTGTTGCTTCTGGTGGGGGGACGAAAGCGTCGGTAAAAGGCTATCGAATAGCTGGAAAGACAGGAACTGCTGAAAAATTAAAAGATGATGGAAGCGGATACTTAAGTGGTCATTATATCGCTTCATTTGCAGGTTTTGCTCCGGTTGAAGATCCTCAAATTACGGTGCTTGTTATTATTGATGATCCAAACGGTATTTATTACGGTGGGCAAATTGCTGCACCGATTGCCGGGGAAATATTTGAACAAGTTTTACGCTATTTGAATATTAAGCCGTTAAATAATGATTTAGAAGGCGTGCCGGTGAAAAAGCCATTGGCTCAACTACAGCAGCCTGCCAAACCAATTCAAGTACCTCCAGGCAAAGTTTTAGTACCTGACTTTACAGGAAAAACGATGCGACAAGTTGCAGAATTGGCAGATTCTCTAAGTCTTATCTTCGTTCCTGAAGGCAGTGGAATTGCTCAAAGGCAAAGTATTCCAGTCAATACGCTTGTCGATAATGGAGCTGAAATAACTGTATATTTTACAGGAATTTAAAAATAATAAAAGGGCGGCTAAAAAGCCGCCCTTTTAATCGTATCTTAGGATTGCGATTTATTCATAGAAGATTCATATTGTTCGATCATTTTACGAACCATATGACCACCTACACGGCCGCAATCAGCGGAAGTCATTGTAGACCAACCGTTTTGGCGAACTGCGTCAGCAATGCCTAATTCGTTTGCAATTTCATATTTCATTTTATCAAGCGAATTTTGAGCTGCAGGGTTTACTGGTTTGCTTGTTCTCGACATATTCTCACCTCCTCATCGCGTTGTAATCCTATTATCTACATTTTTTGAATGCATTATGCGAAACAGGAAGATGTAAATAGTGGCATAAAAAATAAGATTTTCTTTGGAAAATAAAAGGAGTCATTTTGTCCTATATTTTATTTAGACGAGAAGGGAACTGTAAAAGAATGGCGAAACATTAAATATATTAGTGGCTGAAGTCTAATCATGATCATCTAGACTATGGGTAGAATGAGGGGATATCAATGAAAAAAAAATTAGAGCAGCTCAATCAAAAAATTGAGTCGACAAGAGCAAGTCTTAATAAGCTTGTGTCAGAAAAAGGCGGGATTATGACTGATGATACTGTCTTAGGCTTGAGCGAAGAACTTGATGATCTGATTGTACAACAGACACGGTGTAAAATTTTATTAGAAAAATGATACGATATGCTTATATATTAATTAGGAGATGGAGTAAATGCCAAATAGAGATGTATATGCACAAATTGATTTATCAGCAATAAGACATAATGTGAAGCTGATAAAAAGCCGCATAAAAAATAATGCGAAAATGTGCGCGGTTGTGAAAGCAGATGCTTATGGACACGGAGCAATTGCTGTTGCGAAAGAAGCCGTTGCTGCTGGTGCGGATTATTTGGCGGTTGCAATATTAGATGAGGCATTAGAACTTAGAAATGCAGGATTCAAAGAACCAATTTTGATTTTAGGGTTTACACCGGATAGACAAACGCAACAACTTGTTGAATATGATATTGAGCAGGCTGTGTTTACGCTTCAAGCGGCAGAGGCTTTATCTAAAGAGGCAGTGCGTCAGGGGAAAAGGGCAAGAGTTCACATTAAAGTGGATACGGGAATGCATCGAATTGGAATTCAGCCGAATCAGGCAGGTGCATTTGCTGAAGCGATAGCTGCACTTCCAGGTGTAGAAATCGTCGGATTATTTTCTCATTTTGCAAAATCTGATTATGAAGATAAAACTTTTGCTTGTGAACAATTAGAGAAATTTAACCAAGCAATTGCAGATATTGAACAAAGGGGAATTAACATTCCTTTAAAGCATATTGCCAATAGTGCAGCAATTCTTGAAATGCCGCAGGCCCATTTTGATATGGTTCGCGCAGGGGTAATTCTCTATGGATTATGGCCGTCAGATGAAGTGAAGCATTCTACGGATCTTCGTCCGGTAATGAAATTGATTGCAAAAGTTGCTTATGTAAAGGAATTAGAAACGGGTAATGGAATTAGTTATGGTCAGATTTTCAGAACGAAACGCAAAAGTCTAATTGCAACCCTGCCAATCGGTTATGCAGATGGATGGTCACGCTTATTAACTGGCAAAGCAAAAGTTTTGATTCATCATCAGCTTGCCCCAGTCGTGGGGAAAATTTGTATGGATCAATGTATGGTAGATGTTACGGATATTGCAGGCGTGAAGCAAGGGGACATTGTAATTTTATTTGGTGATGGAAAGCTTTCAGCAGACGAAATCGCCAACTGGTTGGGGACAATCAATTATGAAGTTGTCTGCATGGTAAGTAAACGTGTACCAAGAGTATATTGCTAAAGTAAAAGGTTCATTTCCTCACCTGAGGAAATGAACCTTTTACTCTTTTGTTTCTTTAGGGTATTCATCTTTGATTTTTATTTGCCAGCCCCCCAAATTATCTGCAAACACATTAAAAATCCAGAGTGTAAGAAGCGTAAAAGCTGCACCAGCGAATCCTAGGCCAATCCCCAGGCAGGCACCGGTGACAATGCCAAGAAAGTCGCGATCTAAAATTGCAATGATAATGCCGATGAGTTCACCAAAACAAATACCGCTGAAAAAGAAAACAAACGCAGGTACTTTATAATCAATATGGAGAATTGTTTTTTTCATTTCGCCCTCCATCTTTAGCCAAAAGCAATTTAATCATGATAAATAAGGCCAGATAACCAAACCAAGGGAAAATTCTTTGAATAATTTCGCTAAATTCAAGGTTAATAAAGAAAAAACTAATGCATAATAAAAAAATGAGGCAAAGGGGATAAGGTAAATTTGTGTGCTTTTTTAGTTGTGATGCACAGCCATATAAACAGGATAAAGAGGTTGTAAAGATAGCCAAAAGAAAAATAATAAGATATAGAAAAGAATGTAATAAATTTTGCGAACAGGAAATATCTAACATTGGTATTTGGGCATTTAAAATATAAGGACAATGAAGAAGAATCGTAAAAGTGATACAAATAGCCAGACTCATAAGTAATGTTGCACCAAGAATGCTTCCTAGAAGTCGCGTTTGATTACATTTGATTTTTGCTCCTAAAGGGACAAGTAAGGGCAAGCTGATTGAAAGATTATAGGAGGCATATAATAAACACGATAAAAGCCAATGTGGTGCAGGCTGATTGGAAAGTGAGACCGTATGCTCAAAGAGTGAGAAAGAAAACTCATGATAATGCAGCGAAGAAAAACAGATGATTAAGATGATAAGGGCAAGAAATGGTGTGGCAATTAGATTTACTTTCATAATCCCTTGAACTCCGAAAAGTGCAAGGACTAAGATGAGAAGACTTAACGAGGTATACCCAAGAGCAAAGGGTAAATAGAAATAATCACGGCAAATTGTTCCCGCAGCAATTAACATCAATTGTAAAATAGTAAAAAGGAAAAATCCGAGTAGTAAATTAAGAATGAATCCAAATCTCTTGCCACAAAGTTTATTGATAAAAAGCGTATAATCTGTAGTTTCAAATTGATTGCTGATTTTTAGCAGGCGATAGCCTAATAAGGAAAAAAAGATGCCAGCGGTAACGATACCATAAATCCCCATACTACCATATGCAATAAAAAAGTATAATAGCTCCTGACCGGAGGCAAATCCTGCACCAAGCATAGTCCCCGCAAATAAAAATGCAGTTTTAAAAATAGTGGATATTGGTTTAGGCATAAATACCTCCGATACATGATGATAATGAAGTATAAGGGGAAAGCTGAATCTTTTAAAATCTATGCATATTTTTATGATTGAAGAACAAAAATATGCTACAAAAGGCATGTTTGACAGGTTTTTATATAGTATATATAATTAATTAGATAAATAATTTGTAGATGTATCGTAAGCGATAGAATATCGGTTAGGTTTCGAATATTTGGAGGTTTGAGAAAAGAAATGCTTGATATTAAATTTGTCAGAGATAATCCGGAAAAAGTACAAGAAGCGTTAAAAAATCGTGGTAATTCTATGACGTTAGACGGTTTTATCGCATTAGAAAAAGAACGTCGTGATATTTTAGGAAAAGTAGAAGCTTTAAAAAGCGAAAGAAATAAAGTTTCACAACAAATCAGCATAATGAAAAAAAATAAGGAAAATGCGGATGATTTGGTGCTTGAAATGCGCAAAGTCGGCGAAGATATTGCTAAACTGGATGCACGTTTAAAAGAAGTTGAATCTGAATTAAAAGATATTATGCTTAGTATTCCCAATGTGCCGAACGAAGCTGTTCCCGTAGGAAAAGATGAAAATGATAATCCGGAAATTCGTCGTTGGGGTGAAGTGAGAAATTTTGATTTTACGCCAAAGCCTCATTGGGAAATTGGGGAAGGGCTTGGAATCCTTGATGCAGAACGTGCGGCAAAAGTAACAGGCGCAAGATTCACTTTCTATAAGGGGCTCGGCGCAAGACTAGAACGTGCTGTAATTAACTTTATGTTAAATTTACATACAGAAAAGCATGGTTATACAGAAATGTTACCTCCTTTTGTTGCGAATAAAGATAGTATGACTGGTACAGGTCAATTGCCGAAATTCTCCGAAGATATGTTCAAATTAGAAGGGTTAGATTATTATTTAATTCCAACCGCAGAAGTTCCTGTGACAAATTATCATAGAGGGGAAATCCTTGACGGAAAGGATTTGCCGAAATATTATAGTGCGTATAGTGCATGTTTTAGAGCAGAGGCTGGTTCAGCAGGTCGTGATACTCGTGGATTGATTCGTCAACATCAATTCAACAAAGTAGAATTAGTCAAATTTGTAAAACCAGAAGATTCTTATAATGAATTAGAAAAACTAACGAGTGATGCAGAGCGTGTATTGCAATTACTAGGATTACCATACCGAGTGATTTTGCTTTGCACGGGCGATATGGGCTTTAGTTCGGCAAAAACTTATGATATTGAAGTTTGGTTGCCAAGCTTTAATATGTATCGTGAAATATCTTCTTGTTCAAACTTTGAAGATTATCAAGCGAGACGTGCAGATATTAAATTCCGCCGTGATGCAAAATCAAAACCTGAATTTGTGCATACATTAAATGGGTCTGGTCTTGCAATTGGTCGTACTGTTGCTGCAATTTTAGAAAATTGTCAACAGGCAGATGGTTCTGTAGTAATTCCAGAAGCGTTGCGTCCATATATGGGAACCGACGTCATTAAACTTTAAGTATAAAATAGGAGTTTACCTTTAGGTAAACTCCTTTGTTTTTGTGAAATAATAGCAATCAGACTTGATGGGAATATACTGATATTAGTGTAATGCTTTTCAATAATATTAGGATGAAAAGAAAAATAAAACTTGACATAGAGTTCACTCAAAGTGCTAAGGTAAATCTATAGCAAGGAAGAATTGAGATAAAGGGGTTTTAAAAATGAATTTTAATTACTATATTCCAACAAGACTATTATTTGGCAAAGGTAAGTTGAATGAATTACATCAACAATCATTGCCAGGGGAAAAAGCTTTAATTGTAATTTCATCTGGTAAATCGACTAGAGAAAATGGGTATTTAGCACGAGTAGAAGAACAACTTGATTTAGCTGGGATTAAACATTGTGTATTTGATAAAATTTTACCGAATCCGATAAAAAAACATGTAATGGAAGGGGCTTCTTTTGCTCGAGATAACCAATGTGATTTTGTTATTGGACTTGGTGGTGGAAGTAGTATTGATGCTGCAAAAGCAATTGCTGTTATGGCAACAAATGAAGGTGATTACTGGGATTATGTGAATGGCGGTACTGCTAAAGGAAAGACAGTTCCCAATCAACCATTGCCAATTATAGCGGTTACGACAACCGCAGGGACAGGAACGGAAATTGACCCATGGACGGTAACTACACATGAAGACAACAGTGAAAAAATAGGATTCGGTTATGATGCACTATTCCCTGTGATTGCTGTTGTAGATCCGGATTTAATGTTGACAGTTCCGCCGACTTTAACTGCATATCAAGGATTTGATGCATTATTTCATAGTACTGAAGGTTATATTGCAAAAGTTGCAAATCCAATAAGTGAACTTTATTCTTTAAAAGCGATTGAGCTTATTGGGAAAAGTTTAGTGAAAGCCGTAGCAGATGGGAGAAATGAAAATGCTAGAGCGGATGTGGCTTTAGCGAATACTTTATCAGGTATGGTAGAATCTACGTCGTGTTGTATTTCTGAGCATTCACTTGAACATGCATTAAGTGCGTATCATCATCAATTACCACATGGTGCAGGGCTCATTATGATTAGCTTGGCATATTACAAAAAAATGATTGACAAAGGTGCATGTCCAGATCGGTTTATTGCTATGGCAAAAGCGCTTGGTAAAAGTGAGGCAACAGATCCAATGGACTTTGTAGCAGCACTTGCAAAACTTCAAGAGGATTGTCATGTTGCCCATTTAAAAATGAGTGATTACAGTATAGAAAAAAATAATTTACGTAAATATGCAGTTAATGCACGTAGAACGATGGGCGGATTATTTGATCTTGACCCGGTAAATCTAACTGAGGAAGATTGTATAGATATTCTTACAGAATCTTATCGATGAGCACGGCTGTTTCAGTAGGAGTTTTAACTCCTACTGAAATCAGGCCCCGTTAGTCATGGGATAAAATAAGAACGTGATTTAGACAGAGTTTTTACTATATCTGAATTTTAAGCGGATTAGCTATTGGATAAATATATAAAAAGCGATTACAAGAAATTTCTTGTAATCGCTTTTACTATTATTCGGCGTTTTGGTGAATGCTTCCATTTAAGCTTGCTTCTTCCGCCATTGCTTGCTCACCACGTTTAATCGCTTCGCGTATCATAGAGCCGATTTCACCTGTGGTTACATCGCTCCAATCACCATCTTCAACTTTTGCTCCGAAGCCAAGATCATGTGCCAATTGTTTTTTCATTTGCTCAGACATTACTTTGCCCATAAAAAGCCACCTCCAATGATAATTTTAGGAAGCCTGCATATAGTGTTTGCAGGAATAAAAAAGTTATCCTTGGAAAAATTTTTGTTGAATTTTCGATTGAATACAGGCGCATTTGCCATGGATGGATTCGGTTCCCGCTTCAACTGCTATTTGATAATATTGAATTTTATCATCGAGTTTATTCATATGTTTTTTTAGTTCAAGCATTTTTTCTGCAACCATTTTTTTATGTTCATTGAACATATTAAGACGTTTTTCTAATGTAGAATCTCCTTCTAAACACCAGTTGATAAATATTTTGATGTCTTTTATCGCCATCCCGCTATGTTTTAAACAAATGATTAAGCTCAGCCATTCAAAATCACTTTCTTTAAAAATACGGGTTCCTGACTTTGTGCGATCAACGAATGGCAACAGTCCTTCTTTATCATAATATCGAAGTGTGTATGTTGTAAGACCCATTCTTGCAGCGACTTGTGCAATTGTATATGTCATTTTTTCACATCCTTGGATTTCTTTTTACCTTATTTTATAACTTTGAGCTAACGCAAAGTCAAGAGTAAATAAAAAATCTTGACCTAGAGTTAACTGGAAGGATTAATATAAAAATATAGATAGTAAAATAATATCTAAGGGGGATTTGAGATGGAAGCTATTTTTACAAGACGGAGTGTAAGGCGGTATAAAGATAAAAGTGTAGAAAAGGAAAAGATAGATAGACTTTTAAGGGCAGCTATGCAAGCTCCTTCGGCTGGAAACCAGTGCCCTTGGGAGTTTATTGTCGTTCAAGACAAAGAGCGATTGGCAAAGCTATCAATGGCGAGTCCGTATGCAAAGCTTTGTGCAGATGCACCGTTAGTATTTGTTTTACTTAGTAATATGAAAAATCTGAGGTTTCCCGAACATTGGGAGCAGGATATGGGAGCTGCAACGGAAAATATTTTACTGGAAGCTGTTCATTTAAATTTAGGATCTGTATGGCTAGGTGTTGCGCCAGCAATCGATAGGGTTAAATATCTGCGTGAGCTGTTTGAGCTGCCGGAGCATATTCAACCTTATGGTTTAATTAGTATAGGATATCCATTAGATGAAAAGTCAAACTATTTTATTGATCGATATGATGAGATGAAAGTACATTATGAAAAATTTTAATCTGCCGGAGGTCGTGAAATGAAAGAACTTGCAAAGTGTTTTAAATTATCAAATGGTTATGAAATCCCTCAAGTTGGGTTTGGTACCTGGCAGACTCCCAATGGAGAAACCGCAATGCAGGCTGTAAAAACTGCATTGCAATGTGGATATCGCCATATTGATACTGCAGCGATTTATGGGAATGAGAAAAGTGTCGGGGAAGGTATTCGAAAAAGCGGTGTTTGCCGGGAAGATTTGTTCGTTACAAGCAAAGTATGGAATACAGAGCGTGGATATGAAAAGACCTTAGCTGCATTTGATAAAACTTTGGCTGATTTAGGGTTAGAATATTTAGATCTATATTTAATACATTGGCCGGCAAATGAAAAGCAGTTCGAAAATTGGCAAGAAATCAACAAAGATACTTGGCGAGCAATGGAAACACTTTATTTAGAAGGGAAAATTAAATTTATCGGTGTAAGCAATTTCCTTGTGCATCATTTAGAGCCGTTATTGGCAGTAGCAAAGATTGAACCGATGATAAATCAGATTGAATTTCATCCGGGGCAAATGCAATTAAATACTGTAGAGTTTTGCAAACGAAATCAGATTCTAGTTGAAGCGTGGAGTCCATTAGGGACAGGGCGAATGCTAAGTAATTCTACATTAATGGCAATCGCAGAAAAATATCAAAAATCTGTAGCGCAGCTTTGCATTCGTTGGTGCCTACAAAATGGGGTCCTTCCGCTTCCTAAATCTGTGACGCCATCTAGAATAGAAGAAAATACAGAGGTGTTTGACTTTGTCCTTTCTGTAGAAGATATGAAAATTATAAATGATATGAAGTATTGTGGTGGTTCAGGCTTAAATCCAGATGAAGTTGAGTTTTAAGAGAAAAATAAATCTATTTTTAATGCGTATATCTGCTCAAGGGGATAATCGATACAGGGTTGTCCTCTTATTTATTTTGCATAGATTCATACAGGATTTGATATTTTTATGACGAATATGGATGAAAAGAAAGTTATGTGTAATTATCCAAAATATCGGTAAATTTTTATGGGTTTTATTCGGGGTTTAATATGTCTGCTTTCAGTGAAGTTAAAGCTCTTATTGAAGAGGCCTTGTTTATAAATTCAAAGGTGAGTAGGGGTTAATATGCTAAGAAATGGTTATGGGAATAGTTGGAGTGCGTCTCAATTAAAAATTGAATCATCGGAAACCAGGCGTTTGCGTGAGGAATATAGCAATGCAGCTTTTACAGGTTTTATTGGCAAGAGTCCTGAAATTTTAAGAGTGTTAAATTTGGCAGAAAAAGCGGCGCGAGTACAGTCGACAGTGTTGATTTGTGGGGAAAGTGGAACTGGGAAAGAGGTGATTGCTGAAGGGATTCACTTAGCGGGTGAACGTGCATTAGGTCCTATGGTCAAAGTGAATTGTTCAGCAATTCCAGAAACTTTATTAGAGAGCGAATTATTTGGGCATGAAAAAGGTGCATTTACCGGAGCCATAAAAAATAAATTAGGTAAATTTGAGCTGGCGGATAAAGGGACAATTTTTCTTGATGAAATTGGGGAAATGGATATTCGTATGCAGTGTAAATTATTGAGGGTTTTGCAGAACAAGACATTTGATAGGGTTGGAGGAGAAAACAGTATCTGTGTTGATGTCCGAATTATTGCGGCTACGAATCAGGATATGGTCAGTCTTATTGCCAAAGGTGAGTTTAGAGCTGATTTGTATTATAGACTCAATGTAATTCCCATTTATTTACCTAGTTTAGTGCAGCGCAAAACGGATATTCTTTTGCTTGCTGAACATTTTTTACATAAATATGCAAAAGTTTTCAATAAAAGCTTTAGTGGATTTAGTGAGGAAGCAATGCGCCTTTTATTGCAATACAATTGGCCGGGAAATGTAAGGGAGTTGCAAAATATTGTAGAGCGTGCAGTTGTCTTGACAGATCATTCCCGTATAGAAGCATCTGATTTGGAATTTGATTCTTATAATCGGATTGAAAAAAGTGAACCAAATCCTATCTATCAAAGTATTGTACAAGGGGAGTTATTAACGTTAGAAGAGTATGAAAAGCAGATTATAACAGCGGCGTTAGATAGATTTGGCAGCTACACAGCTGCTGGTAAAGCTCTTGGTATTACGCATAAAACAGTAGCAGCAAAAGCGCAGAAATATGGCATTAATTTTGAACGGGAGGCTAGAGTATGAGTCTTTATATAGGTGAATTTATTGGAACAATGATATTGATTATTTTAGGAAATGGCGTTCTTGCCAATGTTATTTTGCGGCGTAGCAAAGCTGAAGGGGCAGGCTGGATGGTAATTACAGTAGGTTGGGCATTAGCTGTTGTATTTGGTGTTTATTGCGCTATAGCAGCGGGAGCTTGGTATGCAGATATTAATCCAGTCTTAACGATAATCAGAGGCTTTATGGGCGGATATACACTACTTGAAATGATTGGTGTTATTGCTAGTCAGATTTTAGGTGCTTTTGTTGGTGCGTGCATTGTATGGATACATTTTTATCCGCATTGGAAGGAAACTGAAGAGAGCGAGTTAATTTTAGCTGTATTTACAACTGGGCCGGCAATTCGTAACGCTTGGACAAACTTAATTTCGGAGATTATTGGTACGGCGATGCTAGTTTTTCCATTCTTTGCGTTAACATCAGGAAAAGTATGGTCGATTCCAGCGTACTTACTTCCGTGTATTGTCGGATTTTTAATTTGGGCTATTGGATTAAGCTTAGGTGGCACTACCTGCTATGCTTTAAATCCAGCACGTGATTTTGGACCAAGGTTAGCACATGCTTTGCTCCCTATCAAGGGAAAGGGAGCATCTGATTGGAGTTATGCATGGGTTCCAATCGTTGGACCATTAATTGGTGGTGGTGTAGGTTTTTTGATGGCTAAGGTATGTTTTTAGAGAACTGCTATTGATAAAGTTAATTGCTTTTAACTCCGATTTTATAAGGGAAAGTTGAAAGTGGGATAAAAAAAGGATGCGAATACTGGATGGGCTTCATCCGAATATACGCAGCCTTTTTTATTTATTGTTTTCGTGCTACTTTAAACGGTGGAATTTTCAATACAATATATTTGCAAGTAAAATAACAAACGGTTAATGAACATATACATACTAAAAAATATTTGATGAATGCATTCGTCTCTAGTGGACGAAATAACCAGTTGAACTCCATAGCGATGTTATGATGAATAAAATAGATTGGATAAGAGATTGCTGATAATGTTGCCCAGATTGAATTGCTGTAATCGCAGCAGACTTTAAATAATGCGATGCTCCCAAAGACTGCACAGAGGCAGAAAAACGAATGCATGAGAGAGTTTAGAATTAGATATTGCTGTGGATCTAAATGAAACGTAGCCTGGCTATAGAGTTTATGAATAACATAAATGATCGAGCTTAGGGCAAATAGTGGACCCCATATTTTTGCTGAAGGATTATACCTACCTTCGATAAACCAATGATTACGATAGGCAATGATACCTAGTGCGAAATAGATTAAATAAAGTGGCACGCGAGTTGGTTGTAAAACGATTAGGTATAACGGATGAATCCAAGTTCCATCGCCATATGGTACGATTGTAGTTATCCATCCGATACCCAATGCACCTGCTAATCCAATGATAAAAAACAGAGCAGTTGAGGGAGCTGACGCAGTTTGATTTTGCTTTTTAATCTTTGGGAAAATTACACAAGCAATGTACATGAGTAGATACAGAACCATCAATGCACCTAAATACCAATATTGCCCTTGTTGATAAGCTTCACCCCAAAATAAATTGGTATAAAATTCCCAAAAACCCATAGACACAGAACGGCTTTGTAGCATGAGGTAAGTCAATTGTGGCGCAATAAGCATTGAGCCGAAAATCCATGGAAGACCAATTCGTTTCCATTTATCTAACCAAAATGTACTGGCTGATCTCTTGGCAAGAGATTTAATTCCAAAGTATCCCGAGATAAAGAACATGATTGGCATGATAAAGATATCGGCCCATATAACTAGAATATCTGCGGATAATACACGTTTTGGATCAATAACGTACCACCATTCTGGAACATAAATCATATAGGCAAGTGCAGCGTGAAATACTACGACTAACAAAATGGTTGCTGAGCGTAGATTATCAAGAAAAAAGAGCCGTTGTTTTTGCATATGGATACCCCCTTATTTATGATAGAGCAATTTGTAGCGTTGTCTGAGATGAAGGTATTTCAGACAACGAGGATTGGGTGCTCTATATTTAATTTTTAATGCAAGAATCATGCCAATCCGAAAAACAGCGATAGATCTACAGATAAAAGTAAAAAAATATAATTTAAGGTTTATAACCGGGGAATAATTCCCCGATTGTAGAAAGATTTTTCTTATAGTAAAAATCGTCTCATCTAAAATAATTATTGCGGTTAACGCAATTGTCATTTCAGATGAGACGATTTAAATGATTTCAAGTTGGACGTTGGTGGAGCATAAACTAGCCTTGATTCTTTTCTTTGTATTCGTTTCCCCAGGTGAACATAGCTTCCAGAATCGGCCTCAGGCTCATTCCCGTTTTCGTTAAGGTATATTCAACACGAGGCGGAACTTCAGCATAGACTTTACGTACCAAAAGATCATTCGCTTCCATTTCGCGCAGGTTACTTGTCAGCACCTTTTGTGTAATGCCCTCCACGGATTTTTTTAATTCGCCAAATCTTTTTGTTCCAGATAATAAATCGCGTAAAATTAGACATTTCCAACGGTTGCCGATTAAACTTAGCGTTACTTCTACAGGGCATGGTGGTAAATTTTTAATTGTCATAACTCCTCCATATATCACAATAGTATCTTTTAGGTAACTATAGCACTTTAAAGTGCTTACTTTACATAGGAAACTTATAATTTTATTATAAAGATACGGACTGCGAAAAACAAGTCTGAAAATAAACTCTGGGGGATTTATGAATGGAAAAGAAAAATTTTCAAGTTGTAAATATGGGAGATTTTAAAGATTTACTTGAAAAAGAATTTAATGGGGGGAAGGGAAAATATTTTATTGGGCAAGATATTGGGCTTACTGGATGTGAAGTTTCTATCAATTGCTTGCCAGCAGGGGAAAGTGTCCCATTTGTTCACGCGCATAAGAAAAATGAAGAACTTTATATTATTATAGACGGTAACGGGATTTTCTTTATAGACGGTGAAGAATTTCCTGTGCAAGAAGGGAGCTTAATTCGAGTTTCACCAAATGGGCAGCGCGCTTTAAAGGCTGGTGAACAAGATCTTTATTTTATCTGTATTCAAGCGCAGGCAAATAGCCTTGAACAAGCAACGATGAAAGATGGAATAATCGTAGAAACAAAAGCCTCTTGGATGTAAAAATATATAATAACATGAGAAAATCCTGCCCTATAAAATTGCAGGATTTTTATGCTAATTATAGAAAAATAGACAATGGATTTAGAAGTAATATATGTATTATGGATACGTTTAAAATAGGTGATATAAATGCAAAGTGAGAAGCTGTTGGCATTAAAAGAATTACAACAGATTCCCGGGGTGGGGAAAACGATTGCTAACGATTTGTGGAATTTAGAAATTCGGAAAATTTCAGATTTAAAAGGGAGGAAGCCCGAAAGATTATATGAAGACCTATGTAAGTATCAAGAGTGTAGAGTTGATCGGTGTATGCTCTATGTATCTAGATGTGCAGTTTATTATGCATCCACTGAAGAGTGTAATAAAGATTTATTGAAATGGTGGAACTGGAAAGATCGTTGAATCCTCTATGCTTGCAGAATCGGGCAATAAATGCAAGGTGCTTTTCTTGGAATTAAGATAAGATTATCAATGAGGGGGGATTGCGGATGAACTGGTTAGATAAAATGAATGTAGCAGTTAACTACATTGAAGAAAATCTCAGCGGAGAAATTGATTATAGCGTAATTGCAAAGAAAGCTTGTTCAAGTCTGTATCAATTTCAGAGAATATTTTCTTTTGTTGTCGATATGCCAATGTCTGAATACATCAGGCGTAGACGCATGACTTTAGCAGCGTTTGATTTACAAAACAGTGAAATGAAAGTGATTGATATCGCCTTGAAATATGGATATGAATCACCAGAAGCTTTTTCAAGAACGTTTCAGTCGATGCATAGTGTTACACCTACAATGGCACGGATTTCGGGAACAAAATTGAAAGCATATCCGCGTATCTCTTTTCAAATTTCAATTAAAGGGGACGTAGAGATGAATTATCGTATTGAAAAAGGGAATGCTTTTGTTATTCAAGGGGTTGAGCGCAAATTTGATTTAGCACATGAAGAAGAATGTTATCAAGAAATACCAAAACTTTGGACACAGTTATGTAATAGTGGCGAATTTGAAAAAATGATTAGTTTAGCGGATGTAAAATGTCAGAAAGGTAGCGCATATCCAATTAGGGCGTGTAGTGCGATGGTAGGCGATGGAACGAAATTTCGTTATATGATTGGGATTTCGTCACCGATTGGCAATAAAGCGTTGGCGCAATACAATCAGCTTGAAGTAAAAGCTGGGCTTTGGGCGGTATTTACCTCTGAATCTGTTTCAATGGAAAAGATTGCTGGGGCAATTCAAAAAATTAATAAACAGATTTATACGGAGTGGTTACCTACATCAAAATACGAACATGGGGATTACCAACAAGAGGTTTATTATATGGATGAATCAGGCAGTACATATTGTGAAGTTTGGTTAGCGGTTACAGAAAAATAATATACGCAAAAAAACACCTAATGAAATGAAGTGATTGCATTAGGTGTTTTTTTACTTTCTAATCTATAATAGATCTACAATTTGGGGCAGTTTTTTCTCTGAACCAATAGGTATACAAGCTGGAAAACCCTAGTTTTTTATATAAGCGTATTGCTTTTTCATTTAAGCTATGTACTTGTAAATATGCATGTGTTACATCTTTATTTAGACTGGTTTGTAGAATCGCTTGACAGATTTCTGAACCTATTCCTTGGCATCTAAAATTTTCATCTACGTGAATATCATAGAGACCGACAAATCCATCATCAATAACGCCTAACCCACAACCGACAACTTTATCGTTTCTTTTCGCTTTAATATATACGGTTTGCAAAGAAATTTTTTTAAATATATTGTATTGAATTTCTTGAAGTTTCTTGTCGCTTATGCCACTTAACTGCAAAGAACTATTTAACCATTCATCATCCATTGTATAGGACAATTTTATATCCTTTGAAATCTGAAATTTCGTATCGTTCATTTTGCATGTCATAAGATTGACTGTTTTCACTAAAGTATACCTAGATTTTTCTAATGCTATATCTAATTCTGGCGGAGTATGACTTGTTATTTTAAAAATTGTGGGAAGATTTTTTTGAAAATATTTTTCTTCACAAATTTTAATTTTATCTTGTATCTTTTTTTCGGATAAATAAAGAGGGTAAATACAGTTTGCTCGATAAGTATATCCATCTGAAAAACGTAAGAGCCATCCATCAAATAATTCAGTTTGTATTGCCGGAAAAGAATTATTGCTTAATTCTTCAATGCGCCTAATTATAGCATCCATTCTTCAACGTCCTTTCATTAATCCCTAAAAATTGTTTTATACAAATAATATAACGATTGGTTTATGAATGGAAGAAATACAATAAATTTATTTTTATAAGTAAAACATATAAATTATGCAATTTATTTGATTTTTTATTAAAACGTTCAGGTGGTCTTTATGAATTGGTATAGAGCCTTTTAATTTGACTGTTGCCGAGGGGGCACTTGTTCTTGAAGGTTTTCCTTTAAACAGTTAAAATTTATCTTAGGAAAATTCACAAAATTATTAGGTTTATGATAGAGTAATTATTGCAAAGTTTAGGCAACATAGAGGGGAAGTTGTATGACATGGAATATAAAGTGTATAGAGATGAAAATACGATTGAAAAGTTCCAATTTCTAGCGGAAATGCGGCTAAAAGAGTTTGCAAAATTTCCGTATCTTTATCAAGGCTCAATGGCAGAGGAAAAAGAATATGCGAAGGAATATCAAGTTCCAGGAGCCATTCTGATTACTTGTAGTGTGGCTGGAGAGGATATCGGGGTGATTTCAGGATATCCTTATCAATATAATCAGGGGAAATCGGCTAAAGTGGAAGTTGAGCTTGCCACAATGGGAATGGCTATGGATGAAATATATTACATTGGAGAAGTAATATTAATCGAAAAATATAGAAATCAAGGGATAGGCAAACAGTTAGAAAAAATGTTAGTTGATATAATCAAGAAAGAGTATAAATATGCCTTGGTCATTACTGTTGAGCGAAGTTTAGATGATCCTGATAGACCAGAGGGGTATCGTTATAAAAATGGACTAAGAGAAGGAACTGGATTCAAACGATTGCAAAATGAGATTGTTTACTCTTGGCCTGTAAAACGAAAATCTGGGATTAGTGAAGAGGAAAATGTAGTATCTGTGTGGGTGAAAAATATCTAGAAAGATAGCGAAAGTCGATGCGAAGACTTTCGCTTTTGTTTTTTAGGGATTATCTTACTGTGGCTAGACATTGCCCATTATAGCTCTTTAGTATACAATAAACATATTGCCTAATGACCAATAGTGTCGAAAAATTTTGTTTTTTAGGTGATAATTAAAATCGATCAAATGAAAATATAAGTTTGTATTTTTATATAAAACGCGGCTGTTTCAGTAGGAGTTTTAACTCCCGCTGAAAATAGACAAGTAATCCAGGGGCTTACAGTGTCTTTACTTCCGCCTGGAAGAAGCGGGGGTATTATAAGCAGAGAACCAAAATCTTTGATTTTGTGTGAATCGCTTATTTCGCTAGATGACTCTGTTAGCCATCGGATAAATAAGTTTGTTGTAAGGGGAATTTAGTTTATGCTTCAAACGACGGAATGCCAAAAGACAATTCAACGATTAAAAGGCAAGCTGTTTGCTGCTTATGAATATTTATTGAAACAGGAAGACCTTGAAAATGTTGAGAAAGTAAAGCAATTGGCAAAAAAATTAGTCAATGAAGAATTTGCGATTGCGTTTTGTGGACATTTTTCGGCGGGAAAATCTCGAATGATTAATCGATTGGTGGGTGAGAACTTACTGCCATCAAGTCCGATTCCAACGAGTGCCAATCTTGTAAAAGTAAAAGCGGGCGAAGAATATGCGAAGGTATTTTTTAAAAATGGGAAGCCACGCTTATATCGTGCGCCTTATGATTATAAAATGGTGAAAAACTACTGCAAAGATGGCGATCAAATTCAAGAGATTGAAATCAGTCATGCTGATATTGATTTGCCATTAAAGACGGTAATTATGGATACGCCGGGAATTGATTCGGCAGATGATGCACATCGCATAGCGACGGAATCGGCAATCCATCTTGCGGATTTGATTTTTTATGTGATGGATTATAACCATGTACAATCGGAATTGAATTTTATGTTCACGAAGGAATTAACGCAGGCAGGCAAAGAAGTTTATTTGGTGATTAACCAAGTAGATAAACATTCGGAAAATGAACTTTCTTTTGCGAACTTTCAATCAAGTGTAGTGGAATCCTTTGAATCTTGGGGTGTAAAGCCGGCAAATATTTTCTATACCTCATTAAAGGAAGATGAACATGAGCATAATGAATTCCCTGACTTGCAAAGCTTTTTAGCAGATCGTTTGGCAAAGAAGGATACGCTCCTATTAGCATCTATCCTTTCTTCTTTGGAAAAAATTCTCAAAGATCACGTTGTCATCGAAACGAAAAAAGGTGAGCAAACTTTGCAGCCACATCGGGAAATCTTAAACGAATTGTCAGCGGCGGAGTACGAAAAATTAGCCGAGAATTATCACAGTTTAGCCGAAGAAAAGTTATCTTTAGGTGGCGGGGTAGAAAAAGCAGATAAAGCGTTTGAGGCAGAAGTGAAAAGAATTCTTGATAATGCTTATTTAATGCCATTTGAAACGAGAGCTTTGGCAGAAACTTATCTTGCATCGTGTCAAAGCGAATTTAAAGTCGGGTTTTTATTTACTAAACAAAAAACTTTAGCCGAAAGACAAAAAAGATTAGATATTTTTTATGAAGCAATTACGGAAAAAGCAAAATCGCAACTTGAGTGGCATCTGCGAAATTTTTTAGTAACTTTCTTAAAGGAAAACAAAGTTGAAAATAAAGAACTGCTTTCACAAAGCCAAAGCTTTACTGTGAATTTTCAGCCTGAGCTATTAATGTCAGCAGTAAAACCAGGCGCACGGTTATCTGATACGATGGTTATCAATTATACTGCTGATGTAGCCAATGAAATTAAACGATTGGCGAAAAGCTATTTAGCAGTACAAAAAGCAGAGATTCTTACGGCGATTCAAGAAAGAAATACCGAGTTAGAAGCGAGAATCGCTAAGAAGTTAGCAGGCTTTCAGCGATATATTACTGCCTTTGAAGCGGTAGAGAATGCTAAACAGATGAGTAAGAATAAAAGAGAAATGCTTGAAAGATTAATAGATCAAGCCGAAGCGATGAGCGATACAACTTGTAGTTTGTTTCAGATACTCCCAGAAGAGGTTGAAGTCATCGACGGGCAAACCGGACAGGCGAAAGAAATCAAAGAAAAAGTGAGTTTGCCGACAAAGCAGATGCTTGAAGAAAAGCCAATAGTTTTGGCAAATCCATCTGCTGATCGAATGAAAGAGACGGCACAAAAGCTAAAGAAAACAGTAGAATTGGTGCAGGATTTACCTGGGTTTAAAAAGCTTGCCGACGAGCTTAGTGAAAAAGCGGCAAGGCTAGAAAACAAAGGTTTTACTGTTGCATTATTTGGTGCATTTAGTGCCGGGAAATCTTCGTTTGCCAATGCGCTTATCGGCGAAAGTGTATTGCCTGTTTCGCCAAATCCGATGACGGCGGCGATTAATAAAATTAAACCGGTAAGTAAAGAGCATTCGCATGGGACAGTCGTCATTCAAGTGAAAGTAGCAAGTGTTATGTTAGAAGATGTAAATCATGCACTGCACTTATTTGATTGCCATGCACAAACGCTTGCGGATGCAGTAGAATTGGTTGAAAAACTTAGTGGTGATTTAACGGCACAAGGGGCGGTTGAAAAGACAAATTATACTTTTTTACAAGCGTTTAAACGTGGCTATCATACGTTTTGTGGACAATTGGGGAAGGTAATTGAAACGGTCATTGCAGATTTTGGCGATTATGTTGCGAAAGAAGAAAAATCTTGTTTTGTGGAATGGATTGACCTTTACTATGATTGTCCATTGACGCAAAAAAATATCACGTTGGTTGATACTCCGGGGGCGGATTCTATTAATGCCCGTCATACCGGCGTAGCCTTTGATTTTATCAAAAATTCTGATGCAATCTTATTTGTGACGTATTATAATCATGCATTTTCAAAAGCAGACCGCGAGTTTTTGATTCAGCTTGGTCGTGTAAAAGATTCTTTCCAGCTTGATAAAATGTTCTTTATGATTAATGCGATTGACTTGGCAGAAAATGATGAAGAAAAAAATGCGGTTACTTGTTATGTATATGAACAGTTGCTGAAATATGGGGTTAGGAATCCTCATTTATATGCATTGTCGAGTTTGATTGCGCTGAAGGAAAAACAAACGCAAAGCAACCTGCCTGTTTCAGGAATGTGGCATTTTGAAGAAGCGTTTTATCACTTTATTACGAATGATTTAGCCAATATGGCAGTGAAAGCATCTGAAAATGAATTGAAACGCGTGTATCATTTAGTGGAAAAGCTGATAGATAGCACCAAAGAGGATGCTGGAGTAAAGCAGCAGAAACGCGAAAATATGAAAGCAGAGAAATTAGCGATTCATGATATTTTTGCCCAGCAAACAGCAGAAAATTTAAAACATCGTCTTCATCAAGAAGTAGAAGAATTGATTTATTATACAAAGCAAAGAGTGTTTTTGCGTTTTAACGATTTCTTCAAAGAGTCGTTTAATCCGACGGTGTTACGTGACGATGGACGCAATTTAAAAAAGGTTTTACAAAACTCGCTTAGTGAATTGCTGGAGCAAATCGGCTTTGACTTTGCGCAAGAAATGCGGGCAACGACGGTAAGACTAGATCGCTTTGCTGAAAAGATCATGGCTGATTATCAAATCGTGCTAATGGAAACGACTGCTGAGGTAAACCAAGATGTATCTTTTTCAGTCTTTGAATTTGAATACAAAGCAGAAATTGATTTTGATGTAGCTTTCCAAGAGCTTTCAAAAGACTTGTTTGCGAAAGCAATGGGATACTTTAAAAATCCAAAAGCGTTTTTTGAAAATAATGAAAGTAAATTAATGGGTGATGAAATATACCGTGTGCTAAATATTGCAGCGGACGACTATTTGCAAAAAGAACAAGCGCGTATACAGTTGTTTTATGATAATGTAATGAACAGTGCATTTGAAAAGTTTATTGCGCAAATGTATGCGCAGGTAGATGATTTCTATCTAAGCTTAATTTCCACGCTAGATGGTGGAGTGCCAGCGGCGCGCTTAGATGAAATTAAAATGAATTTAACAACAATTATCTAAATGATTCACTTGTAATAGACGACTTATCCGATGGCTGACGGTGTTATCTAGTGGAAGCTATTATGCAGAATAAGGACTCTCGCATGAATAACTTTAATTAGGTAAATATACCATTGGTCATCGGATAAAAACTGCTATTTGCAAAGGTCTATTTTTTATTACCTTTTTACATTAATTCAAATAATAAAATAATAATTAACATTTATTCCAAAGGAGACCTCAAATGGGAAAAGAGAAGGAAACAACACAAAGTATTTCTACTTCAAGTTATGGAGTAGGCGGGTTTTTAGGATGGGTTGAAAAGGTTGGGAACAAAATTCCTGATATCACCATGCTATTTATTACAGCATTTTTTATTACCTGTATTATTTCAGCGTTTTTATCGCAAATGACTTTTGGGTATGTGCATCCAGCGACAGGTGAAGCAATTACTGTGACAAATATGCTTAGTGCAGAAGAGCTAGTGACGTTAATGACGAAAATGGTTACGAATTACTCTGGATTCCCTCCGCTTGGTATGGTAATTGTAGCGACTTTAGGGATTGGGATTGCAGATGGCTCTGGTTATATTAATACAGCATTGAAAAAAATCTTATCGGTTACACCGAAAATACTAATTACGCCAATTGTTATTTTGGTAGGTATGCTTAGTCATTTGGCGCCGGATTCTGGCTATATGATTATCATTCCAATTGCTGCCTATATGTTTTATGCCTCTGGTAAACATCCTTTATCGGGGATTGGGGCATCTTTTGCCGGGATAGCTGGTGCGTTTGCTGCAAACTATACACCATCTGCGATTGATCCGGTGATTCAAGGTTTTACGCAGACGGCTGCACAAATTATTGATCCAACGTATGAAGTAAATGTTTTATGTAACTATTTTTATGCTTTTGCTTCTACGTTTATTGTTATTGCAAGCTGTTGGTGGGTGACGGAAAAAGTTTCTGAACCTTGGCTAAGAAAAGCTTGCCCAATAGATAAAGATATTGATATTCCGACAGAAGATATTACAAGTATTACGCCTAGAGAAAATCGTTCTTTTTATCTAGCGACAGGTGTATTAATTGCGATGTTAGTTGGACTTGTATTCGCTTTATTGCCAACAGATTCTATTTTACGTGATCCACAAGGGAATATTGCTAGTTTTAAAGCACCAATTATGCAATCTATAGTTGCAGTAATCTTCTTACTTTCAGCGATCACTGGGATTGTTTATGGGATTTGCAGTGGCAAGTTTAGAAGCTCACAAGATTTTACGAAATCTATGGAAGATATAACAAAAACATTGATTCAGCTTATCGTGTTCTATTTCTTTGCAGCGCAATTCATGTATGTTTTTGGTGCATCCAATATTGGTGCATTAATCGCCGTTGCTGGTGCGGAGTTCTTAAAAGCTTTAGCATTGCCTCCGCAAATCACGATATTTGGCATTATCATCTTCGTCGCATTTTTAAATCTTATTATCACTTCAGCTTCGGCGAAATGGGCAATTCTAGCACCAATTTTTGTACCGATGCTGATGGCTGTAGGGATTGCACCTGAATTAACGCAAGTAGCATTTCGTATCAGTGATTCAGCAGTGAATGTGTCTACGCCGATGTTTGCGTTTTATCCATTAATTATTATTTATTGTCAAAAGTACTATAAAAACACGGGTGTTGGAACATTAAGTTCCTTGATGATTCCATATACGATAGCACTTTTAATTAGCTTAACAATTATGTTGTACTTATTCTGGTGGTTTAATATTCCGCTTGGTTTCCAAGCTGATTACGTTTATCCAAGAAGTATGTTTTAATTCTATATTTTGCTCTATGTAGTGATTAGCTTTAAAAAACTAATCACTACATAATATGATAAAGAATTTTTGGGGGAGGCATGAAAATGCAAGAACAACTTGTAGATCGGTTTTATCGTTATGTTGCAGTAGAAAGCCAAAGTATACAAAATGGAGGAATTGAAGTTCCTAGTAGTGATGGACAATGGGATTTAGCTAAACTTTTACATAAAGAGTGCGAAGAGCTTGGTTTAGTAGAGTTAGAGTTAAGCAGTAAATGTATTTTGACAGGTCGTTTGCCGGCCAACTTGCCAGCAGATTGCAGCCGCAAGATTCCTTCCGTTGGGTTTGTAGCACATTTAGATACAGTGGATGTTTGTTTAAAACCTGAAATTCATCCACAAATAGTAAAAGATTATGATGGAAAAGATATTGCTTTGAATAAAGAACAAAACATTGTACTTACGGCGGCCGAGCATCCAGAGATTTTAAAATATAAAGGGCAAGATATTATTGTTACTGATGGTACTAGCGTTTTGGGGGCAGATAATAAAGCTGCGATTGCAAATGTAATGACAGCGCTATCAACGTTAGCTAAAGATAAAACAATTTATCATGGTGATATTTATATTGCCTTTGTTCCTGATGAAGAATGTGGATTATATGGTTCGAAAAATATGGATTTCAGTAAGTTTCCTGTCGATTTTGCCTATACGATTGATTCGTGTGAACTTGGCGAAGTTGTATATGAAACATTTAATGCTGGATGTGGAAAAGTTACCATTCATGGTGTTAGTGCACATCCGATGAGTGCAAAGGGCGTATTAGTAAATCCGACATTAGCGGCAGTGGATTTTATCAATATGTTTAATCGGCAAGAAACTCCGGAATGTACCGAAGGTAAAGAGGGGTATATCTGGTGCCAAGGTGTTACTTCGAATCAATCGACAGCAGTCGTGGAGCTAAATATTCGTGACCATTCTAAAGAGAAATATGAAGCGCGGAAACAAATGATAAATGAAAATGTAGAAAAATTGCGTCGTTTATATCCACGAGCAAAAGTTGAATGTGAAATTGCAGATATATATGGCAATATTGCAGATGCAGTTACCGCGGAAAATAGAAAGGCAATTGATTATATCTATACAGCTATGGATAATTTGGCGATTGCACCAAAAACCATTGCTATGCGTGGCGGTACGGATGGTTCATTTATTTCTACGAAGGGGATTTTGACGCCGAATTATTTTACCGGTGCACATAACTTCCATTCGCAATTTGAATTTCTACCTGTACCATCCTTTGAAAAATCTTATCAGATGACAATGACAATCATTCAACTTATTTACGAAGGAAAATAAAAAATATAGACAGTGCATAAATAGAAATGCCGAAATACAAGTGGACTGCAAAGTAGAGTACAGTCATGTGTTTCGGTATTTTTATATGAATTTTTAATAAATCTCCATTTTTTGCTTAAGATATAAGAAACGCTAATTTTGATTATTGTAATTAAATTTTGAAGTTAAATAAATGGAGGAAGCTAAAAATGGACTTTCGCGAAAAGTATGGGCAATGGGCAATTGTATTAGGTGCTACTGAAGGGATTGGGAAAGCGGCTGCATTTGAGTTTGCTAGAAGAGGGATGGATGTCATTTTAGTCGGTCGAAGAAAAGAAGCTTTAGAAGCTTTGGCAAAGGAAATTCATGTGGAAACGGGGCAGGAAATAAAAGTATTGCCACAAGATTTGTCCAAATATGATGCGGCGGAAAAATTAATTTCTGCAACCAAAGACTTAGATATGGGGGCGGTGAATTATGTTGCGTGTCTACATGCGATGGGAGAATACAATAAAATTAATTATGAAACATATGAACAAATGTATAGGGTAAATATAAGGACATTTTCAAGACTATTACATTATTTTATTGGAAAATTTAAAGAGCGAAATCGTGGGGCATTCATTACGATAGGTTCTTTATCAGGATGGACTTCGCTGCCATTTTGTGCTGAATATGCCGCACAAAAATCTTACATGATGTTAGTTACTGAAGGTGTAGCCTATGAATGTAAAAATACAAATGTCGATGTGCTCTTATTAACTGCAGGTGCAACAATTACACCTACTTGGCTTAAAAATAAGCCAGCTGACCCTAAAGCCGTAGCCGCGGCTATGTACCCTGAAGATGTCGTTAAAGATGGTTTTGATCAGCTAGGCAAAACCTATAGTTATTTAGCTGGTGAGATAAATAGAGAAAACATGCAAAAAAATAGATGTTTAGATAGAAATGAAGTAATTGAGAAATTAGGAAAAATGTTTGAGCATTTAGCTTAGTCTATAGAAAAAATTTTTGTACAAATAAAGTAAAACTCCTGCTTATTTATGCATTGCATTGGCAGGAGTTTTACTTTTTTATTGGAATACAAGCAAGAATCGGATTAAATAGAATTAAAATTGTTTTCCGTTGGAATAATCTTGGGGATTTGATTTTTTGCGCAACGGAATGTGGACAATTCGTTATAAATTTCTACTCTTGCTTGATTTATTGCACCGAGCGGCTTATGTTCGATAAGACTGTTTGCTGGAGAGTAGGTTAAGCTTTCAGAAAAATAGGCACGCTCTTTCGTATTAAAGTTTTGAGCGAGAATGCGGATTTCAGCTATTTTGATAGGCTTAGATTCTGTTTCACTCCATTGAATGCTGACATCATCTAGTGGCATTTTTATTTTATTTCTTTGAAGTTGTATGCAGAAGTCAAAAGTTGCATCGTTAGTAAGTAAGTGACGTTGCATATTTGTTGATAGGTATGCGTCAGTTAAGTCTTTAGGTAGGGTGCTATGATAAGTAGACGTTGGGCGCAGAAGGTATTTTACTGCATTGTTTCCAAACGCATAGGGAGTTATGCTCCAATATCTAATATCTAAAGGGCTTGTATCATGTTTTGTCATTTTATAAACTTGTATGAACTTGGTTAATTTTCCTTGAAATAACGTATTGAGGAATAAGTAGAAAGGATTTTTTAATCCCCAGTAGAGGACTTCGTTAAATTCATTTAATGTCCCAAAGGGCAAGGTAGGGCAGCTTGCTAAAATAAAATCTTGAGAGAAGTTTGTTTGGGTATCATCGATTAACTTTATCGCAACGCCACGGACGTCTTTTAGTTTATCACTAGTGAATTTTGGGTTAGAGTTTGAAAAACGTATAAATGCGGGATATCTCTTGGATTTTCGGAATAAACCAATGCGTAAATTTTCAGGGAGGTCAGGACATATCGTAAAATATCCTTTAAGTAATCCAAGGCTTTTCGTATGGGCGGCACGCATTATGAAGCTGGAATTTTGATCTTTTATCATCATTTTCTTTAAGATTTCAATGATATCTCCTGTCGTTACTTTATTTTTTGTCAAAGGTAACCCATCTCCCTTAATATCAGCGTACAAATCATTTGATACTATTATGTAGAATAAATAAGTCGGTTATACAGTTGTGGATATAGTGTACTTTAATCACTTAAAAATATAATTAATTTATGAAATGGAGGATGGGCAAATGGCAGTAGTATTTACAGAAGAAAAGAAGTTTACGAGGGAAGATATAGAAGGATTGTTTTTGTCAGTGAACTGGGAGTCTGGTCGATATCCAAATCGGCTTTTTAAAGCATTATTACATTCATCCACAGTATTAACTGCCTGGGATGGTAAGAAGCTGGTAGGTTTAATTCGGGTGCTGGATGATAGTGAAATGCTGGCTTACATGCATTACGTATTGGTGCATCCAGACTATCAAGGGCAAGGCATTGCGGGGCAGATGGTAGAGAGAATGAAAGAAAAGTACAAAGAATATCTTTATCTCGAACTTTCTCCCGAAGAAAGTAATACAAATTTCTATGAAAAACATGGATTTCATAGAAGTCCAGAGGGTGTCGCTATGCAGATTTGTAACTTTAACAATAAGGATTAGAATATAGAAGTATAAATGTATGTTGAAAGGGATTGAAAAATGATTCGAGAAGCAACGAAAAATGATTTATCAGACATATTAGAAATTTATAATGATGCGATATTAAATACAACGGCAGTTTATGATTATCAAGCGCATACGCTTGAGGATAGAGTTTTTTGGTATGAAAATAAACGACAGGCAGGATATCCACTACTTGTTTTTGAAAGGGATGCAAAAGTTGTTGCTTATGCTACCTTTGGACCTTTTCGAGCATGGCCAGCATATAAGTACACCATAGAACATTCTGTATATGTACACCAAGATTATTGTGGGGCAGGGATTGCAACGCAAATGATGCAGGAAATTATAAAAATAGCGACTGGAAGAGAATACGCAACACTTGTAGCTGGGATTGATGCAGCAAATGAAAGTAGTATAAAATTACATAAAAAGCTCGGCTTTGAATTTTCAGGTACAATAAAAAAAGCAGGTTTTAAATTTAACCAGTGGCTAGATTTATCGTTTTATCAGTTAGAATTAAAAGGACCGAAGAAGCCTATGGAGGAATAAAAGAATTCGTTGTATTTTCCAGGAAAGTCATTATTTTAAAACGTTTATTGACTTGTTCTAGATTCTAATCAAAATTTTGGGGGGAGATTATATGAAAAGATTATTTATTATGCTAGTAATGCCCCTGACAATTATGTTTGTTATGCCTCAGCAGACGAGCGTTGTAGAAGCAAAATGTCCACTGATCCCAGACTCAGGAACGATCGAGGTGTTGGCAACTAATAGGATTTATAAAGTTGGTGAGGCTTTTCAGACAGAAAACATAGGGATATTTGTCTATGGTGATAGAGGACGTTACAAATACTATGGTCACAAACAATTAAGATATTGGGCAAATGGTGTACCGATTTCAGATGGCTACAGATTTAAAGAACCGGGTAAAAAGAATATCACGGTAAAATACAAGGACAAGCAAGCAAACTATGAAATACAGGTTTTCCCTGCTGATTTTAAGAGCAACGTCAGGGAATGCTATGTAAGCAGTGGGAATTTAAATCGTACCTACAGGCAAAACCTAGATAAATTTAATCCTGCGGATATTGTAGTTCATTGTGTTTTTACGGATGGGACTTCGCGGAACTTTAGGAGTTCGGATTTAGAATTCCTTGCAAACGGCAATAGGATAACGAAGGGGTATAGATTTAAGGAAGCTGGTCAGAAAAAGTTTGTGATCAGATTGGGGAACCGCGATATCGAGCAGACACTCACGGTTACTCCTACATTTAATAAATCGGTTCTGCGTTATGAACTCATCAGCCGACCTGAGCAAAGCATCTATGAAGTTGGGGAGAGCTTTCATACCTGCGAATATACAGTCAGATGTTATTTCCAAGATGGGACGGTGAAGGATTATTCAGGAGATCAACTGGATATAACTGCAAATGGGGTGCAAATGTATGAAAACTATGCATTTACCACTCCAGGAGAGAAAAAGGTGGTTATATCTCTAGGAGATTTTAAAGAAAGATCAACAATAGCAGTCGTAAGGTAAAATGATCGTTCAATTATAGAAAAGTAGAGACACATAAAATCGTACCTTTAGATTGGCACTAAGGGAAAAAGTGTTTTGTCTATAGGTGCCATTTTATTTTGTATACTATTTATAATATCGGGAAGAACAATTGGAAATAAAAGATAATTGTAATATATGCGATAGGAAGAAAATGCAAAAAGTTTGTTTAATTCTTGATTTGAATCAAGATATAGAGGATTATGGTTAGAATTATCCATAAATCAACAATAACTTAGTAAAGAAAGGATTAGTTATGCCAAAAAAAGAAAAGGCGCAAGAGAGCATTTTGTATGATGCTAATAATGATATTTTTAAGGGGAATAAAACATGAATGGGTATATTTTTTTGGGAATCGCAATCATTTTAGAGATTTTTTCGACTTCTATGATGAAAGCCTCAGAAGGTTTTACTAAAATGCTGCCATCAGTGATTTTTATTATTGGAATGGGGATTTCCTTTTATTCTCTATCGCAAGCGTTGGCAAGTATTCCATTAGGAATTGCTTATGCAATTTGGTCTGGAGTAGGGACTGCATTGACAGCTGTAATAGCCGTTTTGATTTGGAAAGAACAATTAAATCTATATACGGTTATTGGAATTGTACTCATTATTGCTGGCGTAGCAATATTAAATTTAAAGGGCTCCGGGCATTAACGTGGAGAGAAGTAAGAAACTATAATAAGAACATATACTGGGAAATAAGTCTTTTTCTCCGTGTAAAAAGCATCAGCCAAGGCTGATGCTTTTTTATATACTAATACCGTAGCTATAATCTAAATGATATTTATTTTGCACTTTCTATCAGGTTTTTCATGGTGCTTTTATTCATGGCACCTGGAACATATTTTACGACATAGCCATCTTTATCAATGATAAAGGTTGATGGAAACGCATTAATTCCATACTGATAAACTAAACTCCCTTTATGATCAAAAACTACAGGGAAAGTATGTCCTTCCTTTTTTAAGAATTCCTCTATATATTTTTGATCGCCTTCTCTCCCTAGATTTGGTGAGGCTACGCCAATAATCACTACATCATGATTATTTTCATTATAGTCTTTGTATAGTGCTTCTATATCGGGCATTTCTGCTCTGCATGGGGGGCACCATGTTGCCCAAAAATTTAAAAATACTGTTTTACCTTTATATTCGCTTAGTTTATGTTCTTTCCCATATTGATCATATAAAGTAAAATCTAAAGCTGCTAATTTTTTTGGTTGTTCTTTATTTGTATTATTTTTTCGGGTTTCTACTGGAGTTTCGTTATTCATCCTATTAACTTCTAGCATGTCGCTAACTCCATTGAATAAAATCATTAAACCTGAGAGGATTAGAACTATGCCACCGATTTTTTTTATTTTAATCATATGAAGTTTGATTTTATCTACACGATGAACTAACTTGTTATAGAATAATGAAAAGAAAATAAAGGGCAAGATAAAGCCTAATGTATATAAGCCTATCAGCAAATAGGACATTGTTGAGCTATCTGCACTTGAAGACAATATTAAGACCGAAGCAAGTATAGGTCCTATACATGGGGTCCAGCCAAAACTAAAGGTAAATCCCAATAAAAATGCTGTGAATGGATTCATTTCCTTTGATTTTATTTGTAATCTTTTTTCTTGATTTAAAAAATTCGATTTTATAATATCCATATAGAATAATCCCATGAATACAATAAAAATTCCACCGATGATCATCATGATATCTTTATTTGTATTAAAGAAGGAGGTTAAAATATTTAATGACGAACCTAATAAAAAGAAGGTTGTTGAAATTCCTAAGGTGAAAAATAACGTATTTTTAAATAGTGAATTTTTAATAACGCTATTACTTTTTATATCATCTAGATTACTGTTTGACAGCATGCTTAAATATACGGGTAAGATCGGAAGTATACACGGTGATAAAAAGGAAATTAATCCTTCAAAAAATACTACGCCTAAATTAAAATTCTCCATAAAACTCTCCTTGATAAAGTTTTTCTTATTTATACTATACAATTAAAAAAGCTTAAGTTAAATTAGTTACTTTTTAGTAACCGATTTAATTTAAGTTTTTTATGATGATATTAGATTAGAATGAAAAAAATTCATAGATTTAGTATAAGAAAATGTCTATCATTAACAAAGAAATTGATTCATAAGGCACTTTTGGCGCGGATATTTAATGGCAAGATAGATTTTTATCATCCAAAATTATCATTGATTTTAGTATTGGCAATAAGCCTAATCCATTTTTGCTTAAATAATAGATAGATTCTACGGTATTATTTTTTGCTGTTTTTTCATTGATTACAATTTCCTTATGAATCAATAACTCTAACTGCTGCATTAGCATTTTTTGTGCAACCATCAATAGATCTTTGTAATTCGCCAAACCTCATTTTATTATCTTATAATTGCCATAGGATGATGGCAACCCATTTTTTACCCAATATATTTGATATGGATTCTAGAGGGCAATCATATGCCTCTTGTTCTATATCATACATTATTATAGTCTCCTAAAGGTTATTTCATAGTGCTCTATGTTAAAATTGCATGTATAGAAATATATTATTCGATTATTTGGTGAAAGTCATCTAGAATAAAGTGCGCTATTTATTTCAGCGCTTTTTTATATCAAAAGTTATTATAATTGATTTGTTTTAAATTGATTATAAAATAGTATCATTGATAGACTCAATGTTATGAGTTCTGCAATCGGTACTGCAAGCCATATACCTTGAATACCAAATAATTGGGGGTAAATGATAATGCCAATAGATATCCAGATTAATCCCTTATTTAAAGCAATAATGGCCGATTTTCCTGGGCTACCGATAGCGGTAAAGAAACCTGACGCGATAATATTAAGACCACTAATAAGGAAAGCAAAAGCATATATTTTAGCACCAGTTACAGCAAAGTTTAGAATTTCACTATTTTCTACATTAAGAAAAATATAAATTAGATTGCTTCCAAAACTAAATATCGCAAAAAAGATCGTTATACCGATGAGCGTTGCAGTTATTGCTGTTAATCCTAATACTTTCTTGATCCGCTTAATTTGACGGCTACCATAGTTATAGCTAACGATGGAACCTATTCCATCAGATAAGCCGAGCAAGATATTAGTACCAATAAATGTTAGGTAACTTATTGCCGTGAATGCTGCTACGCCTAGTTCTCCTGTATAACGAATTAGTGTAATATTAAATAAAAAGGTGGTTATAGCCGTTCCAAGTTCTCCAAGCCCTTCGGATGAACCATTATAAATAATATTATACGCTATTTTTTTATCAAAACTGCCGCCAGATAAGACTGTTTTATTGGCTGTTGCAAATGGAATTACAGCTAAAATAACAGCGAAGCAATAAGCAAATCCTGAGGCTAATGCGGCGCCCTTAATGCCGATGTTTAGTTGTATAATCATTATATAACTAAGTAGTATGTTGAGTACGATTGCGAATACTAGCGTTATCATGGCATAAGTAGGTTTGCCTATAACTTTTAAAACATAGTCGAGAACCAGCATCAATCCGATAAATGGCAAGAATATGCTAGAATATCTAATGTAAGTGACGGTGTCCTCAATAATTTCATCATTTGCACCTAAGAACATAGCAATATGTTCTGTAAAAAGTATTGAAACCAATGTTGTCAAAATACAAATAGCTGTAATCATAATTATAGCGGTTTTAAAAGCATTTTTAGCATTTGTATGATTTTGTTGGCCAAGTGATCTTCCAATGATACTTTGTACTCCGATGCCAAATATAATGCCGATAGTAAGTATTATACTATTAAAGGGCATCGCAATATTTGTGCTAGCTAGACCATTTACACCGATATAGTTACCAACAAAGTATCCATCTATGATAGCATCCATTCCTAAAACTAACATACCTATAATTGCGGGAACGCTATATTTAATAAAAAGCTTCCAAATTTTTTCCTGACCTAAAACATTTGTATTCATGTTACTCACCTCATTGGAGAGTTTAAACCATGAAGTAACTACAAGGTCAAATGTTTTTTTCAGCTTTTATCCATACTTCATAAAAATCTAACTGTTCGCTATGACAGCTTGCCATATAGTGACCATATAACGGGCCAGCGATGTGGTATTGGTTGTTATTTAGCCAAACTTTTGCTTCAACTAAAGTATCATTGACATCAACACTATAATTTGTTGCTAGGATCGTATACAAATACTCGCCTTCATCCATGTTGCTAAGTCCAAGACTTTTCAAGCGCTCGACTAGTGTATAATCATCATTATCAATAAATATGCCAAATTTAATTGAGTTGAAATTAGTATTTTGTTGTAGATCTTCTTCGGTTATTAGTAGCAAATATTCAATCGTATGTATAGAATGCTTATCTATTTTCTTTAAGTTATTTATTAGAGTAAAAAGGTCATTATCATGTACCCCCATAATTTTAAATTTAAAGTTTGGGGTGGAGACTAGTTTGAATTGGCCAATATGATTGACACTAGCCTCATATTGTTCTACTACTTTGGCGAGTATTTCTTGTTGGTGTTGAATTTCGTCTATTTTACGTGACAATAATCGCTGTTTTGCATTTAAAAGCATTATGATTTCTTTTAAATTTTTAGTTTTGATAATTTCGGCGATATCCTTCAATGGAACATCCAATTTACGAAAAAATAATATGTCCATAAGTATTACAATATCTTCGTAAGAATAACTTCTATAACCATTCTTTTTATTTTTATTGATTGAAATTATGCCTGCTCTTTCATAATAGCGCAATGTTTCAGGAGATATATCAAACAGATTGGCTATTTCTCCAATTGACCAGCTTTTGTTCATTATGATTACCTTCTTTGATGTTATATATTATAAATACAGCTGTTTTAGTAGGGACCAAACCCCATTGAAAGCAGATGAATAATTTAGGGATTTACCGTGTCGTTACTTCCGTTAGAAGAATGGGGTATTATAAATAAACAGTTAAAATCTTTGCTGTTGTGTAATTTGCTTATTTTCCTAAATGATTCTGTTAATCATCTCATAAATAGTATTAGCTGAGAGTTTCATACTTAAACTTCAATATGATTAACTGAGAACCCTTTAACAAATCCCAAATAGCAGTCTATTACAGAATAACCTAGCTGTTTTTATGTGATAAAGGAAAATTAATTTTTTTTTAGTTAAAAATCGGATAAAGGTGATTACGTTTCAAATTAAGCATGAGTGTAATTATTATTTTTGTGCAGACTAATATAATATTTACAATCTAAATGATATTTTAGAGGTGAGCTTATGAAACAAAAGGCAAATCAATTAATAAATGAAACGTCCCCTTATTTATTGCAACATGCGGATAATCCTGTAAATTGGTATCCGTGGGGGGAAGAAGCGTTTGCAAAAGCGAAATCGGAAGACAAGCCAGTATTTTTGAGTATTGGCTATTCGACTTGTCATTGGTGTCATGTGATGGCGCATGAGAGTTTTGAGGATGAGGAAGTTGCGGAGATTTTGAATAGACATTTTGTAGCGATTAAGGTGGACAAGGAGGAACGGCCGGATATCGACAGCATTTATATGTCGGTTTGTCAGGCTTTTACGGGGAGTGGTGGATGGCCGACGAGCATTTTTATGACGCCTATGCAAAAGCCTTTTTATGCGGGAACGTATTTTCCAAAACATTCTCAGTACGGCAGAGTGGGATTTATTGATCTTTTAAAGACAATCGCTGAAAAATGGACGCTGAATAAAGCTGAATTAATAAAATCCGCAGAAGCGGTAGTAAAACATTTAGATGGGGCGCAGAAGTATAAAATGGATCTATCAGAATCTATTCTTTCCGCAGCGTTTGCACAGTTTGATGTAATGTATGATGAGAAATTTGGCGGATTTGGTAAAGCCCCAAAATTTCCGACCCCACACAATTTAATGTTCTTACTTGATTACTATGAAAAGTTTAAGGATGAGCAGGCTTTATCTATGGCAGAAAAGACATTAACGCAAATGTATAAGGGCGGAATTTTCGATCATATCGGGTTTGGGTTTTCGCGGTACTCTACAGATGCATATTATCTCGTACCGCATTTTGAAAAAATGCTTTATGATAATGCGCTATTAATAATGGCTTATACGAAAGCATTTATGGTAACAAAGAGAGACTTTTATCAAAAAGTTGCAAAACAGATTGCACAGTATGTGATACGTGAACTTACAGATGTTTCAGGGGCTTTTTATTCCGCGCAAGATGCTGATAGCGAGGGAATTGAAGGAAAATACTATGTGTTCTCTGATAAAGAACTGCTTGAATTGCTTGGCAAAGAAAAAGGCGAGGCTTTTAACGCGTATTATGGGATTACTGCACAAGGAAATTTTGAGGGAGCCAATATCCCAAATTTATTACACCATGACAAGTTAGAGGAAAAATATGAGAAAGAACGCGATAAAGTATTTGAATATCGTAAAGCACGAACTAAACTTCATTTAGATGATAAGATACTCACTTCATGGAATTCGATGATGATTGCTGCATTTGCAATGATGTATCGCGTATTTGGCGATAGTACTTATTTAGAAATTGCGGAAAAAGCGTGTAGATTTATAGAGCGTAGCCTTTGTGAAAAGGATAAAGTTTTTGTTAGTTATCGAAATGGCAAGTGTTCAAATGAAGGCTTTCTAGATGATTATGCCTGGTATGGCTTTGCGCTTATGCAGTTATATGAAGCAACACTTGATAAGCAATATTTAAAAAGGGCTATACAGCTTTGCAAGAAGGCTGTGGATGATTTTTATGATGTGGAGAACAGTGGATTTTTCTTGTATGGAAAACAAAATGAACAATTAATTATGAAGCCAAAGGAAACGTATGACGGTGCGATACCAAGTGGAAATTCTGTTATGGCATACAATCTTGTAAAATTAATGCAGATGACAGAAGATGAGAAGTTGACAAAGTTAGTAAAAGACCAACTTGAATTTATGGCTGGGGCTGCAGAAAACTATCCGGCTAGTCATAGCTTTTATTTATCTGCATTAAGTAACTATATTTATCCACCGGCGCATCTAGTATGTGTGCTAAGCAGTTCAGTGGATAAAGAGTATCTAAAAGGGCGGATTCCATTAGGAACAAATCTTATCGTGCTAGAGAAAGAGTCTTCGGAATATAAATTATTGAATGGAAAAGCAACCTTTTACCTATGTAAAAATTTTAGTTGTTTGGCGCCATCAAATCAATTAGATGAAGTATTGCGTGTATAGTATAGCTTTGACTTGGCATTGTAGGCCGGATGAAGTATAATATGGAAAGAAATTCATTGTGATAGGAATTCGACTATTAGATTTTGTAAGAGAGGTATAATCTATGGCATATGTATATAAAACAAAAGGGACTTGCTCAAGAGAAATTTCTGTAGAGCTTGATGGAAATATTGTAAAAAATGTTTCGTTTGTCGGTGGGTGTAATGGGAATTTATCTGGGATATCCAGTATAGTCAAAGGGATGCCGATAGAGCATGTAATAGAACGCTTTGCTGGCACAAAATGTGGTGCGCGTCCGACATCTTGCCCAGATCAGTTGGCGATTGCGTTAAAAGAGGCTTACGAAGAAAGCCAAAAATAAACAGAGTTCTTAATTCAGCTGGAGTTTTCACTCCAACTGAATTTCAAAAATCGTTATCCAAGGATTTAGTCGCTCGCCCGTGCTCTCTTAGTATAACTCCCGCTTGTAGAAGACGGGGGTCTTACAAGAAGAGAACCAAAATCTTTGAGTTTGTGTGAATCAATTATTTCGATAGACGAGAGGGTTAATCATCGGATAAAATAAGTAAAAACAGCCTTTTGATATGAAAAATTATATCAGAAGGCTGTTTTGCTTAATAATTGCGTGCACTGACAACAAGGTTTGTTTTATTGATTCTTTGTGTATATTTATCATAGTCGTTGAGAAGAACCCCCATATAGAGCATATCTACACAGGCGAGTTGGGAAATACGCGAACACATCGTTTCGCTATAAAAGGATGTTTCTAAGTCGCCAGTGAAGAAACATAAATCCGCGTATTGTGTGATTGTAGATGCTTTAAAATTGGTAATTGCAATTGTTTTTGCACCTGATTCTTTTGCTAGTTTTAAGGTATCGACAATGTCCATTGTGCTACCGGAATGTGAGATGGCGATTGCAACATCATCTTTTGTTAGATGTGTAGCACAAATTTGTTGTAAATGGTTATCGGTATACGAACGGCACGTTAAGCCAATGCGAAGAAATTTATTCGTAAGGTCATTTGCAATGCTGCCAGAATTCCCAACGCCGTATACATCAATTAATCTGGCATTAACAACCATGTCGATTGCTTTTTGATAATTTCTTATGTCGACGAGTTTTAGGGTATCTTCTAGTGCTTTGGTTGTCATTGCGATAAGTTTTGCGGGAACATCTTTGGTATTATCCTCGCGGCTAATGTGAAGATCGATCAGTAAATCATTATTGTGATCTAATGCGGCTTCACGGCCTAAATCACTTGCCAGTTTTAATTTAAAATGGCTGTAGCCTGAAAACCCGAGGTTCTTTACGAATCTCATCACCGTTGGTTCGCTTACTCCTGCGCTAAGTGATAATTGTGAGAGCGACATTGTATGAATAGAATTGCTATGTAATAAGATATAATCTGCTACTTTTTTTTCTGAGGATCGTAAGGTATTGTAATTATTTTTTATGATAGCCTCATAAGATTCTGATGTATTAATTTTACTCACGTCCTTTTAGTAAATATAACTAATTCAATTATAGATGTAGTATAACTACCCAGTCAATGGGGTTTTGCACAAAAATAAAGATTTTTTGTCGAATTTTACAGTTTTTATATGATTAAGAATAGGCGTGCTTTTTGTGCATACTTTTATTACAGTAGTATTGACATTAATAATCAATATTAATACAATGAATCCTGTATTGTATAATAAAATGTTAATCTTTAAATATAAGGGGGCTAAAAGATGACCTTAGATGAAGTTGTGCGAGGTGCGAGAATTAGAATATTGGATATTCCTGATCAACAAGCACGTGCGCAAGCGATTCGTTTTGGCATTTCCGTTGGCTCTGAGGTTGTTTGTATAGAAAAAATTTTTGCAGGCCCAATTGTACTATCGCGGTCGAAACAGGAAATTGCAATCGGACGGCAATTGGCAAGGCGAATTCAAGTGGAATTGATATAAAGTAAGACTTGATTCAGGTGTTAGGAAAGTTTGAGGTGGTTTTGTGGGATGTCATGATGAACTTTCTCATATAGAAATTCCCCATGGAGCGAAAAAAATTGTTTTGGTTGGGAATCCGAATGTTGGGAAATCAGTTTTTTTTAATGCATTAACGGGGATTTATGTTGACGTATCAAATTTCCCTGGGACAACGGTAGATATTTCGCATGGGAAATTTGGTGGAGATATTGTGATGGATACGCCAGGTGTCTATGGGATATCTTCTTTTAATGATGAAGAAAAAGTAGCAAGAGATGTTATTTTATCGGCAGATATTATTGTTAACGTTGTTGATGCAGTTCATTTGGAACGTGATTTGTTTCTAACGTTGCAGGTGATTGATACGGGAATTCCAATGGTTATTGTATTAAATATGATGGATGACGTACGTAAACAAGGAATCCGTATCGATTTGAAGAAATTAGAAAGTGAACTAGGTGTACCAATTATACCAGCTGTAGCGGTAAAAGGTGTTGGGATAAAAGAGGTAAAGGAAAAGCTTTATGCAGCGCAAGTTGGAAAACAACCTAATTATGTAAGAAAAGCAATCCATGGTATCGTTGATGATACTTGCAGTCAAGCTGATGCCTTACTAATTGCGGAGGGCGATATTCACGTTTCGGCTAGGCATAAAACGATGCCTCGAGAGCACCGTGAAACAATCTATCAAGCACGTCGTGAACGGGTCAATGAAATTGTTGATCGTATTGTTTCGATAACTCACGAAGGATCATCGCTTTCTACCAAAATAGGAAGAATGATGCTTAGACCAATAAGCGGTAGCATTATTTTAGCTGTGGCAGTTACGTTGATGTACTACTTAATTGGTGTTTTTGTTGCACAAGATATCGTTGATATTACAGAAGATCTTATTATGCGGGGCTATTATGAACCAATAGTCAGAAATGTTGTAGGTTTATTTATTCCAGAATATTCAATTCTGGGTGCATATTTAATTGGTGAATTTGGCATATTGACGATGACGGTAACGTATGTGTTTGGTCTTTTGTTACCTTTGGTCTTAGGCTTTTACTTTATTATGTCCATTATGGAGGATTCAGGGTATTTACCGCGTTTAGCTACGTTGATTGACCGCATCATGAATATGGTAGGGTTAAATGGGCGAGCAGTTATTCCGATGATCCTCGGGTTTGGCTGTGTAACGATGGCAACAATCTCTACACGATTAATGGGATCGGAACGCGAACGAACGATTGCGGTAGCGCTTCTGGGTTTGGCCATTCCATGTTCAGCTCAGCTTGGTGTTATCGCAGGTCTGCTGGCTGGCATTGGAGCAAAATATATAGTAGTCTACATATTGGTGATGTTATTGACTCTAGGGGTTGTTGGTAAAGCCCTTCATATGATTTTACCGGGAAAGCCAACGGATTTACTTATTGATTTACCGCCGATTCGATTACCACGCTTAGATAATGTATTGACAAAAATGATGACGAAATCAGTAGCTTTTATAAAAGAAGCTGCACCGATTTTTGCACTTGGTGCAGCAATCGTGACGACGCTTGAAGTAACCAATGTATTAGTCATAATCCAAGATGCTTTAGCACCATTGACCACAGGAATATTAAAGTTGCCAAAAGAGACAGCAAATGTATTTATTATGGGGCTAATTCGCCGTGATTTTGGTGCGGCGGGATTGGCAAATATGGTGTTAGAACCGGCGCAGATGATTGTTGCATTGATTACGATTACCTTATTTGTCCCTTGTATTGCCTCGGTTATCGTGATGTTTAAGGAACGTGGTAAACTAGAAGGGGCGTTAATTTGGTTAGGGTCCTGGGTAGCTGCATTTGCCATCGGCGGCATTGTAGCGCAGGTGATTATTAAATGAAGCATTGTATTAATATAGTCTGTCCTCAATGTGGGTATGAAAATTTAAATGTAAATGAATTAAGATGCATGAGGTGCAATGCTTTACTAATTTTGAAATGTAACGGAAATTGCAGGAAATGTAGTAAAAGTAAAGAGCTTTCGTATCCGAGAGAAGTGCGCAGCATAGATTGATAGCCTTGCGCTGCAGTTATGAATGCAGTGCAAGGTTTTTTAGGTCGCTGCAAAGGGCTGAGGGGGAAATACCGTAAGAAATAGCGATATAAATAAGAATGATAAATAGACTAAAAATTCCATGGTATTCAATATATTTAAAGTAGATAAGTTGTAGAAAAATTACTCCAGAATATATCTAAAAGATGTCAAGGGTACGTTGTGAAAGTGGGGCTATATAAGTGGAATCTATAGTTGAAATAACTAAGAGATATATGCAGCATGATCATCTGAAGCAAGTTTGTATAGAGAAGTTAAAAGATGCATTGGCTAAAGGAACAATTACAATTGATCAATTATTGGATATTGCAATAAGTTACGATGAATTGACTGGGCTAATGAATTTTAATTATTTTAAAAAAACAGTTTCAGATATTTTATTGCAAAGCAATGCAACACAAAAATTTTCGATTATCTATATTAATTTGGTGAATTTTAGGTACTTTAATGATAAATATGGCTATGAAGCGGGTGATGATGTCCTTTGTGACTTTGCTAAGGAGCTAACTTTTCATAATAAAATGATTTTATGTGGCTGTCGAGATTCAGCCGATAAATTTATTTTGTTTTCAGAAATGTCAAATTATCAGGCTGATGAAAATATGATAAAGGATAAAATCAACTATTATAGTGGTTATTTTAGTGAGCGTGAAAATAAAAAATATCCCGGAAGCAATATTTCCGCTAAAGTCGGGGTATATATTATTGAAGATAAAACAATCAATGTGTTACATGCGATTGATAATGCAAGACTAGCGCAGAAAGATGTGAATGAATTAGGGGCAAAACATAATATTTATAATCAAAATATGAAACTTAGATTTTGGCAAAGTGCGGAAATGATGCGGTCGTTTTCTTCTGCATTAGCGAATCGGGAATTTATTGTGTATTATCAGCCTAAAGTTACCCTATCTAGTGGAGATGTGGTAGGAGTGGAAGCGCTCGTGCGTTGGCAAAAAGAGAATGGGAAAATTATTCCACCAAATGATTTTATTCCACAGTTTGAACAAACAGGTGCAATCATAAAACTTGATCTTTACGTTTATGAGGAAGTGCTAAAGCAAATTCGTAATTGGGTTGAAATGGGACTGGATATTGTACCTGTATCAATAAACTTATCAAGATGTCATGCTGAAAATAAAAATTTGTATGATGAAATTATGGGATTAACAAAAAAGTATAATATTGAACCGAAATATATTGAATTTGAAATTACAGAAAGTGCATTTACGAATAATGCACAATATTTAATTGAAGTTTTAACGAAATTTAGAGAACATGGGTTTAATATTTCTATGGATGACTTTGGCGCTGGGTATTCTTTTTTAAATGCACTATACGAAATTCCAGTGAATATATTAAAACTGGATAAAGGTTTTTTGAAGCCAAGTGAAGTATCGGCAAAGCAGCGTGAAATCATCAAGCAGGTAGTCGTCTTGGCGAAGAATATCGATTTAAATATAGTATGTGAGGGTGTTGAGACGAAAGAGCAAGCCGAGTTTTTGCTTGGCATTGGTTGTGATATGGCGCAGGGATATTTTTATGCAAAGCCAATGCCGTTAGAGGATTTAAAGCATTACTTGAACAATGAAAAGGTAAAACAGCAATTAAGAAAAAGTTAACGTTAGAAGTATTGTCGTGGTGTTAAAATAAATTCTAGTGATAGTTCGCTTTTTTAGATAAAGCTTAAGATTTAGAAAAGTTTACACGATAACATGTGTAATTGCTCAATGGTGTTTTACTTGGAGGATTTGTCTTATGATTTTTGATTCACATTTACATACAGATTTTTCAGCCGATTCTACAATGTTATTTGAAGAGGCAAAACGAGAAGCCAATAAACAGAAAATTGGAATCGTTACAACGGAGCATTTGGATTATAATTATCCTGATCTAGCCGATTTTACTTTTGATTTTGATGAGTATTTTAAAAAATATAAAAGATATCGCGGCAATGATGTTAAGCTGGGAATTGAAATTGGAATGCGCCCAGAATGTTTAGAAGCGTTGAAAAAAGTCATTATACAGTATCCTTTTGATTATGTGATTGGTTCAATTCACATGGTTGGAAATATTGATATCTATTATGATATTTTCTATCAAGGTAGAGAAAAAGAAAAAGTTTATAATGAATACTTTGATGCTATGCTGAAATGTCTGAAGGTGTATGATTTTATTGATTCGTTAGGGCACATAGATTATATTGCTCGTTATGGGAAGTATGTCGATCCGGAAATTCACTATCATGAATTTAAAGAGCAGATTGACGTAGTTCTTCAAATTGCGGCTGATAAAGGGTTAGCGATGGAGATTAATACAAGGCGTTTTGGCGATAAAAAAGTGATAGATGCTTTAATGCCTATTTATAAGCAATTTAAAGCGAGTGGTGGGGAATTTGTAACTTTTGGGTCTGATGCTCATACGCCACAAGCTGTAGGAAATTATCTTACAACGGCGAATTCATTTGCTAAAGAATGTGGACTTCAACCAGTATATTTTAGTTCGAGAAAACCTATAATTATGCTGGAATAAGCATTTTGTTGTCGAATTTTTTTGTTTGCCTTATGTCAGAATTTTTATAGACAAAATATGGTGGTTGTGCTATGATAAACAAAATAATTACCACCGTTTCATTTATTATATTTTTCTTATAAGCGCAAATAGATAGTTTTTCTTATTTTCTCAGCAAAGAGATTGTAAGGAAATCAATTTGCATATGGGTTCCTCAGTAAAATGGATTTTGCAGTATGTTTGACGAGGGGATAGAGAAGTGAAACATCAATTATTTCAAAATGCTAAATATGTTTTGGGGATAGGCGGCCTTTTCGTTGGGTTGATTATGTATGGAATCACCCTAGCTGTAGAGTTAGGGGCTGTCGATATTACGATGAGCACAATGTGGCTGGTTTTTACTGTGATATTAGCTTCCTTGGGATTGTTAATCGGAAGAATTATAAGTATTCTTCATCATTGGGCATATCGTGATTTTTTGACGGACACTTGGAACCGTAAATATTTTTCGACTAGAATTAAAGCCGAACTAAAAGATAAAGAGAAGAACGGAAATGATTTATGTCTAGCTTTAATTGATATGGATGACTTTAAAAAAATTAATGATTGTTATGGTCATGATTTTGGTGATAAAGCGATAAGAAAAGTTGCTGATGTATTAAAGGCAAATATAAGAGCTACAGATTCAATTGTCCGTATAGGTGGAGATGAATTTGTTATTATTTTCTCACAGACAGATTTAGCTTGTGCAAAATTGATTGCCGAGCGTATTCGTAAAACTGTGGCAGAAGAATGTGAATATGTAACAGTAAGTGTTGGAGTAATTGAAGTTGGAGAAGCTGCTAGAACAACCGACTTAATACAGGAAATGGACCACATGTTATACCATGCAAAGAAAATGAAAAATTCAGTTACCACGATGGTTATGGAAGCATAAAAGGATTGACAGCGTTAAGCGGTCAATCCTTTTTTGAATCTGGTGAAAGTATAAATTAGATTTTTTTTGAGGAAAAGTAATCTTTTATGTTTGCAATATGGGGCAAAACATCTAAATTTGGTTGATTGTTAAGAATTAATATTGATTGTAATTCTCTAACGATTAATTCACGGTTTTTATTCTTGCTAGTTTGGCTATCTAATGCATGTGCGCTTTTCTCAACAATTAAGTGTTGAAGGTTTGAATATTCTTGTGTTTTTGTGATGATTTGTTGTATTTGCATGCGTATTTCTGGCGATAATTGCTCGGGAACTTTTAATTTTTCAATTTCTTCGTTTATAGCTTGGGAATCTTCATTTATCTGGTCCATCCGAATAGAAGCGTTAATGATTTGAATTTCATCATCTTGGACAAGTCTAGTAATTCGATGATATTTTTGCCAAAGTGAATCCAATCGATCTATTGTTTTGTTGTAGTCGGTATACCATTCAGAAAATATTTCATGTTCCTTGACAAGCTCTTCCTGCTCAGCGATGGTTAAACGCACCGTTGAATCAGTATCGATTGGTTTAGGCAACATAAGAGGAAAGACTAAGGTAAAAGAGCAGGCTAAAATGACAGCAAGCTTATGTTTGTCTTTTATAATCAATGCAATTTCAAGGCTAGCAAAAAGTAAAATGAATAAAGCTAATTGTATTGGAAATGGGTTTAAGTCGGGCATGGAAATACCTCCATTCTTTTCAGCTATTCAAAGCTCATTCTACATGTTTCGTTGATTTCCTGCAAGGGGAATGAATCACAATTATTTTCCTAAAATAGTTGCAGTGTAAAAAAAATCAATTTATACTGAAGATTAATATGTTAATTGGAGGCGGATGTTTTGCGTATACTAGTTACGGGTGGAGCTGGATATATAGGTTCACATACTGTTCGAATGCTGGAAAAAGAAGACCATAGGGTCATCGTTTATGATAATTTAATAAAAGGGCATCATGAATCTGTAAAAAATAGTTGTTTCGTTGAAGGTGATTTATTCGATGCAAAGCTTTTAAAAGAAACGATGGAGAAATATAAAATAGAAGCAGTTGTTCATTTTGCAGCATATAGTTTAGTAGGCGAATCGATGGAAAATCCGCGGTTATATTATCATAATAATGTGAACGGGACTTTGAATTTACTGAATGTAATGCAAGAGTGTGGAATAAATAAGCTGGTTTTTTCGTCAACTGCCGCTGTTTATGGAGAGCCAGAACTGATTCCAATTGACGAATCAGCACGCAAAGAGCCAACGAATGTTTACGGCAGAACAAAATTAATTATGGAAAATGCGATGGCTGATTATGCAAAGGCTTATGGATTAAAGTATATTGCATTGCGTTATTTTAATGCTTGCGGTGCGGATGAGCATGGAGATATTGGCGAAGATCATACTCCAGAAAGTCATTTGATTCCATTGGTGTTGCAAACTTGTTTAGGCAAGCGGGATGCGATTAAAATTTTTGGTGATGATTATCCAACGGAAGATGGGACTTGCATTCGCGATTACATTCATGTGAATGATTTAGCAAAGGCGCATATTTTATCATTAAAAGCCTTATTTAAAGGCGCTGAGTCTGCGGTATATAATCTTGGTAATGGCAATGGTTTTTCGGTAAAAGAAATTATTGAGACGGCTGAGAAAGTCACGGGAATAACGATAAAAAAAGAAATAACGCCAAGAAGAGCAGGGGATCCTGCGATATTGATTGCTAGTTCTGATAAGATTAAAAAAGAGCTAGGGTGGCAGCCTGAATATACAGATGTAGAAAAAGTAATTGCATCTGCTTGGAAATGGCATCAAAATCATCCAAATGGTTTTGTAGAGGGGTAGTATATGGAAAAATTAAATATGAATCGAGATTTTTTTCGAGGCGTATGGAAGTTAACAAAAGGTTATTGGAATAGTGAAGAAAAGTGGAAAGCGAGAGGGCTTTTTGGCATCGTTATTGCAATGAACTTTGCAATTGTCTATGCACTTGTCTTACTTAATCAATGGTATAACGAATTTTATACATCTTTGCAAAATTATGATAAAGATAGTTTTTTGCCGCTTATTGGATATTTTTCTGTAGTGGCATTTACGTATGTTGCACTATCGGTTTATTCAATTTATTTAAGGCAAATGTTACAGATTAATTGGCGAAAGTGGATGACGAAGTCTTATTTAGACAAGTGGTCACAGGCGCGCAATTATTATAAAATGCAGGTGATTGAAAATCAAACGGATAATCCTGATCAACGTATGACGGAAGATATTCGCGATTTTGTGGAATTAACGTTAACTTTATTATTAGGTTTTTTACGGCAGATTACAACGCTAGTTGCTTTTATCGTTATTTTATGGCAGTTGTCAGGTGTCATTGCCTTGCCACTTGGAAGTATGAGTCTTGAAATTCATGGCTATATGGTATGGATATGCTTAATTTATGCAATTGGTGGAACCTACTTAACGACAAAAATTGGGAACCCGCTCGTTAGACTCAATTTTGATCAACAGCGCTTAGAAGCGGATTTTCGTTTTGGGTTAATTCGCTATCGTGAAAATGGTGAAAGCATAGCTTTTTATGGTGGTGAAAAAGCGGAAAATAAAAATGTTGAGGGGCGCTTTAGCTCTGTAGTGAAAAATTATTTTTCATTAATGAAATATCAAAAAAGATTGTCCTGGTTTGTAAATATCTATGGGCAGACTGCGATTATTGTACCAATCTTTTTGATTGTACCAGCTTATTTTGCCAAACAGATCCAATGGGGCGGGATTATGCAGACTTTGACTGCTTTTGATAAAGTACAAACGGCGTTATCGTTCTTTGTTGAGAGCTATGCGACGATTGCACAGTGGCAGTCGGTCGTTAATCGTTTAGTGAACTTTACGAATAATATGGAAAAGGTTGAACAGATCCAAGGAGAAACACAAATCAAACCTGTTCAAGATAATAATTTCCAGGTGAAATCTTTAGATGTTACTTTGCCAACAGGGCGTGTGCTATTAAACAATTTGAATTTTAATATTGCACCTGGCGAAACTATCTTAATTACAGGAGATTCTGGATGTGGAAAAAGTACATTGCTACGAGCGATTTCTGGGATTTGGCCTTTTGGAGAAGGTGAGGTGCAGATTCCAGATGGTCATCAGTGTTTCTTTTTACCACAGCGTCCATATTTGCCTTTGGGAAGTTTGCGTGATGCCTTGCTGTATCCACAGGAGAACAGTTTGGTTTCGCAGCAGGAAATAAAAAATGTAATGGAAAAATGTGAACTTATACATTTTTTTGATAGAGTAAATGAAGTGGATGATTGGTCGCGAATCTTATCATTGGGTGAGCAGCAGCGAGTGGCTTTTGCCAGAGTTTTGTTAGCGAAACCTGATATTGTATTTTTAGATGAATCTACGTCAGCACTTGACGAAAAAACGGAAGCTGTGATGTATAAATTATTAAAAGAAAATTTGCCGAACGCTGCAATTTTAAGTATTGGACATCGTTCGACATTACATCAATATCATAAGCAACAATTACATTTATTTGGTGATGGAAGTTGGCAGCTTAGTATGATTTGATGGAAATATTCTCGATTGCGACTAAAATTCAGATGAAGCTAAAATTTTCCTGAATTAAGTCTTGTTTTATTGGAGTGAGAAGATGTTTGTTGAGGAACGCAAAGAGCAAATTTTAGAGATGGTGCGTAAATTTGGAAAAGTAAAAGTCAAAGAACTAAGTGAACGCTTTGATGTTACAGAAGATTGTATTCGCAAAGATTTGGCATCATTAGAAAAAAGAAATTTATTAAAACGCGCTTATGGTGGTGCGGTTAGTATTCGCTCTAATCCGCATGCGATCGAAGTGAGTGCAAGGAAATGTCAGAATCTCGAAGGGAAAAGAATAATTGCTAGTAAGGCGGTAGAGCTGATACAAGAGGGCGATGTAGTATTTCTCGATCTTTCTACGACAAATATTGAAGTTGCAAAGTTGATTGCAGTTTCTAATAAAAAAATTACAATTATTACAAATATGCTTGAAGTATTGCTCGTTTTAAAAGAAGCGACCCAACGCGTAATTTTTGTCGGCGGAGAATTAAATGATGAGCGAGATGGTTTTTTCGGCGCAATGACGATACAGATATTATTGCAATTTAAATTCGATATTGCTTTTTTGGGGGCAGCAGGAATTAATGTCTATGATAATGAGGTTACGACGTATGGCGTAGATGACGGCTTGACGAAAGATGCGGCATTAAAGACAAGTCGGCGGACTTATTTATTGGCAGAAGTAAATAAGTTCAGCCATGATGGAAATTATAAATATGCTGCTATCACAGATTTTGATGGTATGATTATAGATATGGGATTAAGTGATGTAGTGAAGAATAAAGTAACACAATATAGTATAGAGCTAATCTAAAATTAAAGGATAGTGTGGGATACCTCATAAAAACAGCCTTTTGCGAGGCTGTTTTTATATTGGTAAAAGGATTTTGTCTAATTAAGTAGAAACTGTCTAGTATTTTACTTTCTTAGGAGAGGGGGCTATAATTTTGGGGAATTATTGGCGACAAGTGCTGAATTGGGATAACTTTTATGAGTTATTATGGCAGGCTGGGAAGTTATTTCTTTTTTTATTGTTTTTGGTTTGCGGATATAGAATTTTATTCATCGGTTTGATGTATACATATTGGGGTTCATCAACAGAAGGGGTGGACATAGTTACTGCTCTTTTCTACGGATTAAGGCTTAGTATGAAAAGCATGGGACTTTTAACAGCAATCAGTTTCTTGGTTGGGTGTATTGGATATTTATATCGTCCATACAAAGGAACGCAATTTTTGCAGATAACAGGCTGTATATGGATAGCTCTATTAACGCTGCTATTCTTTGCGCGAATTCCATATTATGAGCAGTTTCATTCAGGATTTAATCAATTGATTTTTAATACGTTTAAAGATGATACCTATGCATTGTTCATGTCTTTAATAGAAGAGTTTCAACTGCCAGTTCGTCTTTTGGGGGTCGGAATTGCGGGGTTTTTCATTTGTCGTATTTTCTTGTGGTGGCAGAATTGGGGACATATATGGCGGTTACCACACATGTCTAAAGCGAACTATACGATTTGTTTGCGCGTGGTTTTTATTTGTTTACTTTATCAGGCGATTTTATGGATTCGCTTTGGTGGCAGCCTGAGCTATGTTGGGGATATTGATTGGGAAAATGCTGGGGTAACGAAGGATCAATTACTCAATGAAGCAATTCTCGATGATGTGCAAGCATTATATCGCTCTTACGAAATGGATAGCCGATTAGAGAGTTCTACAGGACTAGCGTTTGAGCCAGAGCAAATTCAACATTACGCTGAAGCTTTGTCGGGAAAAAAGCTAAATTCAAATAATTTGGATGATTATTTAAAGCATCATGCTGTTGGCTTGCGTGAGAAACCGCCGCAACATGTTTTTCTTATTGTTTCGGAAAGTTATGCAAACTGGCCGTTACTTTCCAAATATGAGAATTTGCATATTGCGGATGGAGTCAAAGAGATAATCAATCGCTCCGATAGTGATTATCTTGGATCAATGTTGCCTAATGGGATGAGCACAATTTCTGGAGTCATGGGAATTTTGACAGGTTTTGCTGATGCAAATTTATATTTGACACATTTACCAGAAGCGTACCGTGAAGCGTATCCAACGGCAATTGCAGTGAATATGAAAAAACTTGGCTATGAGACGTGTTTTTGGTATGCAGGACCAAATTCGTGGGAGCGGATACATGATTTTGCGTTGGCACAGGGATTTGATAAGTTTTATGGACGCGGTGATTATGGAGAAACAGAAGGTAATGTATGGGGCTGTGATGATGAATATTTGTACAACGCAGTGTTAGATGGTAGTAAGAATGATAAGATGAGCTTTAACTTGGTACTTAATGTATCCAACCACTCGCCGTTTACTGTTGACTTAGAGAAAGCTGGATTTGATAAAGAGTTAGTTCGAAATGCCTTGCCAGAAGAAATGAAAAATGATGAAGACTTATTAAAAAAATTGGGGCATTTTTGGTATGCAGATAAGCAGCTGGCCCATTTTGTAAGTAAGGCTCGAGAAATTTATCCGGACAGTATTTTTATCATCGTTGGTGATCATGCGGACAGATTGAATATAGATAAGACTCCAAATAGATACGAGCGTTATGCAATTCCGCTTATTGTTAGTGGTGTGGGGATTGATAAAAATAGCCTGCCAGAAAGAGCGGCAGGCAGTCATATTAATATCACGGCAACACTAATGGAGTTAATCGCACCAAAAGGCTTTGAATATTATGCATTGGGAGAAAGTTTGACGAGAGGCAATGTAATTGGGATAAATTACGGTTTTTGGATTACGCCAGATGATATTGGAATAACAGAAATTGGCCCACAGCCATATCGCTTTAACGTAAATGCACAGGAAGAGCCAGATATGAAGAAAATTAATGAAACTGTAGAAATGATTCGCAGTATTTCTTGGTGGCGTAGCAAGTACGGTAATCAGTTGGTAGAGAAGAAAGGGTAATTCGTTATGGCAATCTTACATAAAGGAAGCAGAAGTTTAAACGTAAAAGCGAGTAAATACTTTTTATGGAGTATAATTTTGCTTTTATTGCCAATCGTATACTGGATATATCTTTTCAAGTTTAGTGATTGGAGTAGTTTTGGTAATATATATAACTATTTGCCATGTATTTTCTTTTTTATGGCGTATTATTATTGGCGCAGGGCAAAAATATTTCGTGTTGGTGCAAAAGGAGAAAAACAGATACTAAAACACTTAAAAAAATACTTGCCAAATCAATATCGAATTTTTACTAATTGTCGATTGAATGAAAAAAAATGTGCAGATGAAATAGATATTCTAGTTGTTGGTGAAAATGGAATTTTTGCAATAGAGGTAAAGAATCACAATGGATTTATTCGTGGGTCAGAAGAAGAGGATGAGTGGAAGCAAGAAAAAATAGGTAAGCACGGAAGGACTTATTGTAATAAAATGAAAAATCCAATCAGGCAGACAAAACGTCATGCCCATAATATTGCACAATATCTGCGTAGTCAGGGAATACGCCGTCAATGGGTGGAGGGAATTTTGGTTTTTAGCAACCCTGATGCAAGTGTTTTTGTAAAAACAACGAAAACAAAAGTGTTTACTTCGAGTGAAGATGTCGAAAACTATATATTAAACTATGAACCGAGCATTGAATTCAGCCGTGATGATTTTAAACGAACGATTAAGCGTTTGAGAATGCTTTGCTAAAAAAATAAAGCTGCCTATAGGCAGCTTTATTTTTTAAACTTTTTTTGATACCAGAGAATACCGCCGTATACAAGGATGGCAACGATTACTATAATTGCTAATCGATCGATGTTTTTATCATAGTTGACAGCATCATGGCCAATGATGACTTCTAGTGCAGTTGAGGGGAATTTACCGATTAGGTTGGCAATAATGTAATCTCGTAGGCTGATTTGGCTGAGTGCTCCGATGGCCGTAATAATTCCCGAGGGGAAATAAGGTAATGTCCGGGCGATTAGCATCATCTTAAAGCCATTTTCACCACTGAACTCATCAATTTTTTGCAGATAATTGCTCTTAGCAATTAATCGCTCCGCAGAAGAGCGTAAAATACTACGCATCAAAATAAAACTAATGACAACACCTACTGTTTCTGCAAGCCAGGAAATGACAACTCCCCAGCCAATACCAAAAACAACACCGTTTGCGGTTGAAATAAAAATTGATGGCAAAAAGCCAAGCGCGTTGATTAGTACATCTATGATAAAACTAAGCAACATTGCCCAAACTCCAAAAGAGCGTAGATATTCAGCGATTTTATCAATGTCGCCGCTCGTTGTAATTGCCCATAATAAAGGGAAAAAGTTAGGGTTAAATAAATATATGGCAACAATAACAAAAATGAGCAGAGCAAGGACAAAGATTTTTAAACACGTTTCAGTTTTTATTGATTGCAAGGGAGTCCCTCCGATTTATATAAAATGGGGTGACCAAGTTGAGACCGTAGGTGAATCGCTACGCCAATAGGTCGGTCACTGAAAAAGTCTTGTTTCTATCATAGCGTTCTTGTAAGAGGATGACAATCTTTAATTTTAAAAAAGTTATTGTAAAAATAAAAAGACAGAAATAATCTGCCTTTTTATAGGATTCTTAAGAAGATAAACTCCCTATGAAGCAAGTCTTATGTTATTTTTCGCTTATTAAAAATTTTTTATCCTATTAATATATTACATGGGAATTTAGAAAAGAATAAAAGGGTTATTTTATATATTTGTTTAATAATGGATATAATTTACGAGCATCAATAGGTTTGATGATTTTATCGGTTATTTTACTCAAATTTTCATTTGTAATAGATGAATCTGATTTTATTGCAATAATTGGGATTGTTTTTGCACAATCATGTGTGCAGTTTCTAATCCTCTCAATCGCCTGATAACCGCCTAATGGTAAATTATCTATATCAATAAAAATTAAATCAAATTCGTTTTTGGATGCCATTAAAAATTTATCGACAATTTCTTGCCCGTTATTGGCTGTAATAATTTTAATGCCTGTAATGTTCAAAAGTTCATAAAGAATTTTTAAATTCGTGTCGTTAGACTCTAATAGCAATACACAATGTCCGGAAAAGTTAAAAGAATGGTGGGGTGTAGATTCGTTTAAGTGATTTTCTGTGGATAATGCGATAAAAGCATCAAAAAGAGTAGATTTGAAAAATGGTTTAGTTAAAACTAAATTTGCTCCATCGGCTTGTATTGATTCAATAGTATGAAGTAAATAATATGCTGAAAAAATCGTAATAAATATATCTTGAAGAGATGTTTCGCGAAGTTTCTTAAGAAGTGTAGGATCTTTATTAATCAAATCATAATTAATAAAGCATAGTTCATAGTACTTCGCCTTAATAAAATCTAATGCACTTTCCCCGGATTTTGCATAATCGTAGGTGAGATTCATTTGGTTTAAAATAAATGAGGCATATTCTACGCTGTTAACATTATCATCGATGAATAGAATGCGAATATTTTTATATAAAGGTGGCACTTTGGATGATTTTTTTTCAACTAAACCAAATGGAAGTGTTACTGTAAAAAAGTTTCCTTTTTTTTCAACGCTTTTAAGAGAAATGGTACCATCCATGCAATCTACCAAGTTTTTTACAATAGATAACTCAAGCCCTGAACCTTTAAATTTTATATGATCAGAAATGAACGCTTGTTCAAGGGTGTGGAATATTTCTTTTTTTATTTCGCTTGGAATTCCAATTCCAGTATCAAAAATTGTAAATTGTAGATAAACTTTATTTTCCTTAATGTCTTCTTGGGTAACAATAAGCTGGATTTTACCATTTTGTTTTGTGCGTTTTAATGCATTAAATAGAAGGTTTAATAAAATTTGATTTAAGCGCATTTGGTCGCCTCGAACGATTTCCTCCGTCATACCCCTTATGATTAAATCAAACTCTATATTTTTTTCTTTGCATTGTGCATAATACATAGAATTTAAAGTAGATAAAGTTTGTGTTAAATCGAAAATTGTATGAGAAATTTTCAATTTAGAAGTTTCAATTGCTGACATATCCAAAACATCATTTACAATGTTCTGTAGTATCTTTGAAGCAAAAGATATTTTCGTTAAATAAAATTTCATTTTGGGGATGTTACTTATATTTTGTTTTGCCAACTCTGTTATTCCAATAATTGCGTTCATCGGTGCTCTTAGTTCTTGTGAAATGTTAGATAAGAAACGGCTTTTAGCTTCATTTACTGTTTTGACCTGTAAAATGGCTTTAGATAATTCTTTGTTTTTTGCTTGTAAGATTTTGATGTGTTGGTGACGTTGTTTTAAGGTATATAAAATAAGAAAAATACAAAATGATGCTAATATAGAGATACATATTAACGGATATTCATATTTATAAATTAAATCTTTGATTGTAAATTTGTACGGCTTAGCTACGGTGTTTTTAATAATACATTGGTCGATTTCAGCTTTGGGTAAAGAATTGATAGTTTTATTTAGTAGGGTGATAAGTCGAGGATCGATACTTTTTAAACATGCTATAGATATTTGTTCATAGGAAAGGGCAGTGGGATGAATAGCAAGGTCTTCAAATTGTGGGTTTTGCAGCTGATAATCAAGAACATAAGAATTTTGAATCATTAAATCGGCTTTATGATTTTTTACGGCATTTAAACATTCTTCAACACTTTCTAAATGGGTTATCTTGCAATTGGGAAAGTTCTTTTTTACAATCTCATCATAGACATCTAGACCAGATAAAATTGCGACTGTAGGCTTATCTGAGGCACTATAACTTTCGCCAGATCTACCGACAATCATTAAAGAGGTTGTAAGGAGAGAACTTGGAATGATAAAATCATTATTTATTAGAGTTGGGGTATCTATAGTAGGATAGACAACAAAAGAAATGTCGTTTGTTTGAAGGTAATAAAGTGGATTTACTCCAGAGGGAATAGGAACAAATTCAAATTTTAGACCAGTAATTTTACTGACTAAGGTCAAAATGTCTTTAGAAATTCCAGCCATTTCGCCAGTGGAAGCATCTTTGAAAGCGATGGGATGACGATTAGAAATGAGACCTATTTTAATGGGTGGCATATTTTGAACGAGTTCAGCTTCCTCGCGTGTAAAAAAAGGTTGAATACTATAATCGCTATTTCCATAGTATTTTTGGTACAAGGCTGTATCAAAATAAGGTGAATGGGTTTTAATCTGCGTTAATGCATCATTAAGTGAACGCATAACATCAATGTCATCTTTTCGAGTAATGAAATAAAGCGGTTCTGGATAAAATTTCGCAATCACCTTTAAATTTATTGGGTGGAATAAACTCCCGCTTAATATAGCATCTACATTTTGTTGCTCTAAAGCAGTGAGCATTTGTCCAGTAGATTCATATTCTATAGGTATATAACTAAAATCATATTCTTTTGCATAATGTGTTAACGTGTCAGATTCAAAACTTTTTTTTACTATCCCAATTCGTTTTCCTTCAAGAAACTTGGCATCGTTATAATAAGCATCTGCTTGATTTGTGTAGATAACGCTCGATTCAAAGCCAATGGGATACTTTGAATAATCAAAATATTCATTACGTTCATCTGTATATTTAACAGGTAACATTAAATCAATATCACCTTTTTTTAAGCTATCCAAGCTATTTCCCCAAGTGTCATTAATAAATTCGTATTCCCAACCTGTATATTTAGCAATTTCAGCTAAATAGTTAACTCCATAGCCATCAAAGCTGCCATCAGACTTTTTCTCAATTAGGTTTGCATAATTGGTATATCCGACTTTAATTATTTTTTTCTCTTTGGCAAACACTTCACCGAATGAAAAGAAAATTGCAAATAGATAAAGAAAGATAATATAAAATAAAATTGGTTTTCTGAGCATTGGATATACCTCCGTGGAAGATCTTAGCGTGAAAATATCAGATTACTTTAGAAATTAATATAATTTTATAGGAGATGATTAATAAAAAAGGAAGAGTTATCCTTTTTGAATTCTATCATGCTTTAAAAAAAACCTCAATAAAATATAAATTTTGAAAAAAATAAAAAATATAACACAAATGATATTGATATTCAATATCATTTGTGTTATATTATCAATATCGACTCTCAAATATATAAATTCAAAGGCTGCTCAATATTCTAACGATATTGGGCAGCTCTTTGATTATAAGCAATATAGAATGTAATAAACTTAGATAAGATTTTCTAAAAAGTATTTTAGGAGAAAACTTTTCATGGAGAAACATTTATTTTTTGATGGATTTTTGCACGAAATTGTTGAAGTGCTAGGAACTGCATTAGATGCAAAGAATCCATATACTTGTGGTCATTCCGAAAGAGTTGCGGAGTTATCTTTAAAAATAGCGAAACAGATGAATTTTACTAAAAAGGAACAGCTTCGCATTCATATTGGTGCTCATTTACATGATATAGGTAAGATAGGCATACCTGATGCAATTTTAAATAAAATAGGAAAATTGACAGGTGAAGAATTTGCGGTAATGAAAAATCATACTTGTATAGGTGCTGAAATTGTTGGAAAAATTAGTGTGTTAGATTCTATTATTGATATTGTTCGTCATCATCATGAGCGTATAGATGGGAATGGATACCCTGATGGATTGAGGGGAAATGAAATATCAATCGGTGCAAGAATTGTATCAATTGCAGATGCTTTTGATGCGATGACGAGTGCTAGAGCATATCGAACGGCCTTGCGTACCGATGAAGCGGTAAAAGAGCTCATCCGCTGCTCGGGAACGCAATTCGATTCATGTATTGTACAGTTATGTAAAAATTATAATTTATTTGATATTGAAAATCATTATCAAATAAATTATAATAAAAAAGCAAGGAGGGATGATTTTGTGTGAGAAATTTGAAAAAATGTTAGCATTCTATGGTGCCCCGACATTAGCAGGGATAAAAGACGGCACCGTAATTTCTTTACAGAAAAAGAATTTTTCTGAGTGGAAATCTTTAATGGAAGAATATAATCAATGTTTAAATTGCAAAGGAATAGAGATTACGACGCTAGTAGAAACTGAGCGTTATATCCTCTTATTTATTTATCAAGAAAAAGATTTAGCAAAAACTTTGAAGGAAGATAGAATCGCATTATTCTTACAAAGACTAGGCTATGATATTGAAGCTTCTCTAAAAGATAAAATTGAACATTTGAAGTTAAGAATGCGAATAAAAAAAGATTTTCCGCATGAAATTGGTTTGTTTTTAGGATTCCCTTATGATGATGTTGTTGGATTTTTAAAGTATAATGGGAAAAATTTCAAGATGAATGGATATTGGAAAGTTTATACCAATGTATACAATGCGGAACAAATTTTTCATAAATATACACGCTGTAGTGAGATTTTTTGCAGAAGATTACAAAAAGGTGAAAGTTTGTTGAATTTATTAAAAGTAGGATAGGAGAGATAAGATGAAAAAGGTTGCAGTAATTTATTGGAGTGGATCTGGAAATACAGAAAAAATGGCGAAAGCGATGAGTAAAGGAGTTGAAAATAGCGGCAATGTTGGCACTCTTTTCCATGTCAGTGAATTTAATATAGCTGATATGGAAAGTTTTGATCGATTTGCTTTTGGATGTCCGTCTATGGGATGTGAAGTTTTGGAAGAAAGTGAATTTGAACCTCTTTTTACAAGTATTGAAGAACTGTTAAAGGGGAAAAAAGTCGCGTTATTTGGGTCTTATGGCTGGGGTGATGGAGAATGGATGAGGAACTGGCAGGATCGTGTAATATCGTTCGGTGCGGATTTATTTGAAGAAGGTCTTATCATTAATGAAGTGCCCGATTCGGAAGATGAGAAAAAATGTGAGCGATTTGGATTTAACTTTGCAATTTGTTAACCTGTTCCCCTTTATAAAATAAATTTTTGATTTCATTTACCGATAGTTTTGATATTTTTGTCAAATTGTCGGTATTTTTGTTTTATGTATACATACTTGCGATAAGATTGAAATAGTATTATAATTTCAAACATGAATGTTCACATGTAAAGCATAGAGAAAAACTTGGCTTATTCTGCTTTGCATAGGTTTTTAGATAGATTTTTTGTAGGAGAGTATTTTCATGAGCGATTTAATTGCAGATATAATGAAGTTAAAAAAAGAACGAAATGCGGTAATTTTAGCGCATTTGTATCAGCCCGGAGAAATTCAAGAAATTGCTGATTTCGTTGGTGACTCTTTGGATTTATCACGTAAAGCGGCAAATACAAATGCGGACGTAATCGTGTTTTGTGGTGTGCATTTCATGGCAGAGACTGCAAATATTTTATCACCGGATAAAATTGTATTATTACCAGCAGCAGATGCTGGCTGTCGTATGGCAGAAATGATTTCAGGCGCTGCATTGGCGAAAAAGAAAGCTGAAATGCCGAATGCTGTAGTTGTAGCTTATGTAAATACGACTGCGGAAGTAAAATCATTAAGTGATATTTGTTGTACATCAGCAAATGCAATTAAAATAGTAAATTCTATTCCAAAAGATAAGGACATTTTGTTTGTCCCGGATAAAAATCTTGGTGCATACGTAAGTGAAAAAACAAATAGAAAAATGGAGTTTTGGCCTGGTTTTTGTCCTGTTCACCATGGATTATTTGTGGAAGAAGTGGAAGATATGCGCGAGGAGCATCCAAATGCAAAAGTCCTTGCCCATCCTGAATGTCCTGCGGATGTTCTTGCGAAAGCTGATTATATTGGAAGCACAACGGAAATTATCAATTATGCAAAAGCAAGTGCTCATGATGAATTTATCATTGCTACGGAATGTGGTGTTTTTCATCAGCTAGAAAAGGACAATCCAAAGAAGAAGTTTTACTTAGCAAGTGATTCTATGGTTTGTCCAAATATGAAAAAAATCAGTTTGGAAAAGATAAAGAAATCATTAGAAACATTAGAGCCGCGGGTAATTGTTCCGGCTGAAATGAGAGAAAAAGCTGTCGGAAGTTTGACTAAGATGCTAGAGGTTTGTCGTTAGGAGTGTGACGTCATGGAGCGTCGATATGCGTTAAATTTTAATACGAAAGAACTTAGACAGATGCGAACGGATTGCCTTGTAATTGGCAGCGGGGTGGCCGGATTGATGGCTGCTTGGAATGCTGCTCACGCAGGGCTTTCTGTCGTTATCGCTGTAAAGGATACGCTGCTTGACAGCAATACAAACAAAGCGCAAGGTGGGATTGCTGTAGCTTTAGGTGCAGATGATTCATTGGATTTACACCTTGCAGATACTTTGGTTGCAGGTGCAGGTCTGTGTGATGAAGAAACAGTTAAAATTGTAGTGAAAGAGGGACGCAAGGAAGTCAAGGAATTGATGAATTTAGGCGCCGTTTTTGACTACGATGAAAATGGGATATGTTTGGGGCGTGAGGGTTGTCACTGTCGAAATCGTGTAATTCATGCCAAAGGGGATGCAACGGGAGCAGAAGTAGTTCGTGCATTACTCGCAGCGGTAAAAGCGCTACCAAATATAAAATTGTTGGAACATCATTTTGTTGTAGATTTATTAGTGGAAGACAATATTTGTGAAGGCGCACTTATTTTACATAAACATAAAGATTTAGAAGTTATTCGAGCAAACTCTGTGATTTTAGCGAGCGGGGGGCTAGGACAACTGTATTGTCATACAACGAATCCAGATGGTGCGACAGGTAGCGGTGTTGCGATAGCATATCGTGCTGGGGCAGAGGTGATGGATATGGAGTTTGTTCAATTCCATCCAACTTCACTTGCTGCTCCGAATATACCAAATTTTTTAATTTCTGAAGCGGTACGTGGCGCTGGTGGTGTGCTTAGAAATGCGAAGGGCGAACGCTTTATGCTACGTTATCATGAGTTAGCTGATTTGGCACCACGTGATGTTGTTGCAAGGGCTATTTTTAATGAGATGCGAGCAGATGAATCAGATCATGTGTACCTTGACGTCAGTGGTATTAAAAATATTGATCAGCATTTTCCAACGATTACGGCAACATGCCTTGATTATGGCATAAATATTATGAAAGATTTTATACCTGTTGCTCCGGCGGCACATTACATGATGGGTGGAGTGAAAGTTGATCGCTGGGGAGAAAGTTCAATTGAGCGATTATATTGCTCTGGTGAAGTTTCCTGTACAGGACTTCATGGGGCAAATCGTCTGGCGAGCAATTCATTATTAGAAGGCTTGGCATATGGGAAAAGGATTATTGATCGGATACTTGCTAAAGGAAATGCTGAGATAAAGCATAGCGAGTGGGAATATAATGAGCTGAGAAAGGCGGCTGAATTAACAGATATTCAAGCGAAGCTGCAAGAGGTAAAACAAGTGATGACGAATTACATCGGATTAATTCGCTGTCAGGATGGGTTAATGAAAGCGGAAGAGTTCTTCAATGCAAAACGCGAATTTTGGTTTAATCGTGAGACGGCGGATATAGAGCAAATTGAATATTTAAATATGTTAACGACGAGTGCCTTGATTTGTTCTGCTGCGAATATGCGTACGGAAAGTCGTGGTGGACATTATCGCAGTGATTATCCAGATCGTTTAGCGTTATGGCGCAAGCATATTATTCAGCGCAAATAGGAGGAAAGAAGATGGAGTTTTCTCAAATACAAGTAAAGCATCAAATTGAAGAGTGGCTCTTAGAGGATATTGGCGGTGGAGATATTACAACCAATAATATCGTACCCAAAGGAGCAAAAACGAAAGCAATTATTCATGCAAAGCAAGAGGGGGTTTTAGCCGGAGTCGATGTAGCTAAACTTGTTTTTCTATCGTTATCAGATTCGATTTCTTTTCATGCTTGCGTTGAAGATGGAACAAAATTAGCAAAAGGGACAATTATTGCCGAGATTGAAGGAGACGCACGGGCGATTCTAACAGGTGAGCGATTAGCGTTAAATCTTTTACAACGTATGAGCGGTGTAGCGACGAAAACAGCGCAGTTTGCTGTATTGCTCGCAGGTACAAAAGCGCGAATTGTTGATACTCGCAAAACTACTCCAGGACTTCGTATGCTGGAAAAGTATGCAGTTACCGTTGGTGGTGGAGCAAATCATCGATTAGGGTTGTATGATGCGGTGATGATTAAAGATAACCATATTAAAGTTGCAGGTGGAATTAGTGAAGCTGTTGCACGCGTGCGGGCAAAAATTGGACATACGGTAAAAGTCGAAGTTGAAGTTGAAAGTATGCAGCAGTTGGAAACGGCACTAAAAGCAAAGGCTGATATTATTATGTTGGATAATATGAGCTTAATGCAGATGAAAGAGGCCGTAGCAAGAATCAATGGGGCGGCAATTGTTGAAGCATCGGGCGGTATTACAGAATCTACAATTGCTGATATAGCGAAAACAGGAGTAGATATTATCTCTTCTGGGGCGCTCACTCATTCAGTGAAAGCATTGGATATCAGTTTGGATATTGGCGCGATAAAGTAAAATTTGATTAAGATGATGTTAATCAGTAAATTACTCATTGATGAAATAAAATAAGAGGTGATTACAAAATTGTTTACGATTTTTGTAATCACCTCTTATTTTATGTATACGCATAAATTATTTTTGTGGGGAGAGTGTCAATAAATACTCTTTTAATCCTAACATGATACAAATAACAATAAGTTCATCTTGCGATAAGCCTAGATCAGCGGCTTCATATTTTGTGATTAAATCAAGCTCATCTGTTAAAGATAAAGTAATCTCTTTTAGCATTATATTCCCCTTTCTAAGGCTAGAATAAAATTATATTTTTTTCATATATTATTTATAATATAAAGTTTATATAAGCTGGCATTATCTTATATTAACTTTAATCATATCTTATTCAAGAATTTATGTCAACAAAATGTAGCTTTATTTAAAATGAGCTACTTTAAGTTGCTAATAGAACTTGTCTAGGGGTTTAATTGCTATAATTAATCACTAAGAGGTGATTTTATTGCATCGACTAAGAGAATTACGTGAGGCGAGGAATTTAAGCCAGGCTGATATTGCAAGAGCTTTAAATATTAGCCGACAGTCATATAATTTTTATGAGAATGATAAAAGAGATCCAGATACACAAACATTAAAAGCTTTAGCGGATTTTTTTAATGTAACAATAGATTATTTACTAGGACGCGATGAGTTTGAGCGTATAAAAAATAAGAAAAATCCTTTGGATAGAAAGGAAAAGCTTTTGTATAAGATTATTTCTGCGGATCCGGATACGATTGCTGAAGTCGAACAGTATTTAGAGTATCTTGAAACAAAAAAGAAGATTAAGTAGTGAAAATAAAAAATGTATTAAAAATAAAAGGGGTTAGACTTTATTGTCTAAGCCCTTTTATTTTTAATACATTTAAATATGGTACAGATGGAGATTATCTCGTATATTATAAAAACAAGTAGGAGTTTGTTCGAAAATGTTGAATTAATGTATTATTAAATTTAGTTTTTTAAGGTGATAGGAGATGAAAATATGGCTGATGAAAGAGACTGGGAATTATTTAAAGAAAAATTCAAGGCAAAATCCCAAATAGATTTAAACCAATATAAAGCAAATCAAATGCAGCGTAGAATTACAAATCTTATGACACGCAATAATGCGAAGACTTATATGGAATTTTTCAAACTGATTGAAAATGATTCCAAACGATTTAGTGATTTTGTAGAATATTTAACGATTAACGTAAGCGAGTTTTTCCGCACACCGGAAAAATTCTCGGAATTAGAGGCAAAAGTGATTCCGGAATTGTTAAAGAAAAACTCAAAACTAAACATATGGAGTGCTGGGTGTTCCATTGGAGCGGAACCTTATTCTTTAGCAATGATACTAAATGATTTAACCCCTCATACGCGTCATCGTATTTTGGCGACTGATTTAGATATTGAAATTTTAGAAAAAGCTAAAAAAGGTGTTTATACGGCAAATGAAGTGAAAAATATTTCTCAGTCGCGAGAAAAGGGTCACTTTAGGCTGGAAAATGATAAATATGTTGTTTCAGAGGATATTAAATCGCGTATTGAATTTAAAAGACATAATTTACTATTAGATAAATTTGAAACAGGTTTTGATTTGATTTTATGTCGCAATGTTGTTATTTATTTTACAGAAGAAGCAAAAGATAAATTGTATCGACGTTTCTTTGAAGCACTTAAACCGGGTGGCGTATTATTCGTTGGTGGTACAGAAGCAATTCTAAATTTCCGCGATATGGGTTACGTTAGTTATCTGCCGTTTTTCTATCGCAAACCGTTTTAGACGATTCCCCAACTGGAAAACAATTTAAAAATTGTTGTGAGATAATTGAGAAGAAAATTTGCTAATGTTCTTTCTTCTACGTTGTTGGCCGCAACTAAATCAATCGTGCGAAGGGTTTTATCATTCATGATAAAATGTACTTCGCCGATTTTTTGTCCCTGATAAACAGGGGCATTTATTTTTTTCGGCACGTTGGTTTTTACGATGAGGTTTTCACGTTTACCTTTAGGAATTACGACAAAAGGTTCTTCGCTAGCTTCCAACTTCACCGTTGTATCAATTCCATATTCTACAGCTATGCGATTTATTTCATTCGATAATTCTTCTTCGATTGGATATTCATACAAATCAAAAGTTTCAAAGCCCCAATTTAAAAGTTTCTGTGAATCTTCCCAACGGTTTTTGTCGTTTAATGTTACTGCAATTAATCGTTGGTCATCTTTTGTTGCACTGGAAACCAAACAAGGTCCGGCTTCATTTGTTGTACCCGTCTTAATCCCATCCGCTTCATCTAGCATCCATAATAACTTGTTGGTATTTTTAAGGTTTTGCTCATGCTCATTACCAGCACTGTCTTCCCAATCAATACTTGTGTTGCGCGTACTTACGATTTCAGCAAAAGTAGGATTATTCATCGCATAACGAGCGATCCAGGCTAAATCATAGGCTGTGGAGTAATGATCTTTCGTTGGCAGACCATGCGGATTTTGAAATTTCGTATGAATAGCACCTATTTCCCGCGCTTTTTTATTCATTTCAACGATGAATTTATCTACGGAACCGGAAAGAAATTCGGCGATGGCAATAGCAGCATCATTCCCTGAGCGCATCATAAGTCCTGTCACCAACTCCCGCAAACTAATTAACTGCCCCTCTTGTAAATGCATAGTTGAGCCTTGTACGGATGCGGCATTTTTACTAATTGTCGTTTTTTCGTCTAACCTATTGCTTTCAATTGCGAGGATAGCGGTCATGATTTTTGTTGTGCTGGCGGGAGCAAGCTGCTTGTTTGAATTTTTTTCATATAATACCTGCCCTGTTTTCGCGTCAATTAATATGGCGCCGGCTGCGTTAATTTCAAGTTGGGCAGGCTTGGCGATTACTTCAGTTGGAATAGGAAGCAATAAAGTTAAGATCAAGAATAATTTTATCCAAAAGTGCATAATCGGTAGTCCTCCTCTAAAATCTTTTCAACAGATTATATGGATGGTAAGCCAATTTCATACGAAAGAATATCATAACTCTCATTTCTATTGCGTAGTATTTAAAATAATGGATAGATTAGGGGGGAGACGTGTGAAACGAAAGTGGCAGTATTTTTTTTCAATAACAGCTTTTATTATTTTGGTCGGAGCGAAAATAGGGCAAAGTATTGCTGTAGAAGAAGTGCATATTGTAAGGCATATTGATACGAAGGATAAAGTTATAGCACTCACATTTGATGATGGGCCCAATGTTAAAACAACTCCAAAAGTTTTGGAAGTTTTAAAAGAAAAAAATGTGAAAGCTACGTTTTTTATTTTGGGAGAAAATGCAGTAGAGCATCCTGAGCTTGTAAAACAAGCGGCAAGTGACGGCCATGAAATCGCCAGTCATTCTTATACGCATCGCCATTTATCTAAAATGGGCCCCAAAGATTGCGCTGATGAGCTCGCAAAAGCAGAATCTATTATTAGTCAATGTGCTTCAAAACCTAGATATTTTAGACCACCGGGAGGATTATTCAATGATAATGTCCTTGAGGAAGCAAAACGGCATGGGTATACCACGATTCTTTGGTCAGTAGATCCCCATGACTGGCAATCGCCAAGTGTGTCGGAAATGATTAAACGCGTGGAGGATAATGTTAAACCAGGTGGGATTGTCTTGATGCATGATGGGCAGCCTAACTTGCCAACACCCAAAGCATTAGGAACAATTATTGAAGATTTAAGAGCGCAAGGATATTCCTTCGTGACCATAGATGAATTACTCAGACATGAAGAAGTGAAAACAACGGGATTTTTTAATGGGTAAAAGGGTCTAATTGATGCCAATATTCGCCGATTAAGAAATCGTAATGTTCCATCACTTCTTTACGTTCTTGGCGTAGTGCTTCAATAGAAGCAAGAATTTCAGGATTTAAATCATAAATTTTATCTTTAGAAACTGTAATTGGGTGCTTGAAATCTTTTAATTTTAAGGCAATTTTATTATTTACTTTTCCTTCTTTTAAAATTCTTCCTTTTTCGAGCAAATCAGAGCCATCATAACGATGAACTAAACAATTTGGAATAAATTTGTCGGTTATATTTTTATTTTCTCCGGAAAAAATAAATTTTGATTGACAATAAGGACAAATTTTTTCTTCTGTGTTTATGTAATTTGAGCAATGATTACAAATAAATTCAGACAAAATAAACACCTCCACGACTATTATGTTCTAAAATGTGTTAAAATATAATTAATAGTTGGTTGGCAAAGATTACTTTTATAAATTTTTATTTAACTATCTTACAACTTTATTTACTGCTTATTATTTTATCCATGGGGGATAAGGTCAAAGCCGGTGTAGCTCATGGATTGGAGTTTTCTTGCAGTAATAAATAGGTTTTTGCTGAAATAGCTTCAGTTATGCCATTGATGGAGGAGTATTCATGTATTGCAATATAGGAATAGAAACAATGTCACGTGCTGAAATGCGTCAATTGCAAAAAGAGAGATTGCAAAAGATAGTGAAGTGGGCACATGAAAAAAGTTCTTTCTATCGTGCTCAATGGGAAAATATAAATGTGGAAGATATTCAATCTTTAGATGATATAAAAAAACTTCCCTTTACAACAAAGGACGATTTAATTGCCAATGCACCATTTGGAATGCTTGCTATGCCAATGAGTGAAATTATTCGGTTACATATGATCGGTGAAGGTAAAAAAGCAATTGCTAGAGCATATACTGCTGGAGATCTTGAGAGAGCCACGGAGATGACTACACGGGCATTAGTTGCTGGTGGTGTAAATATATCTTCGGTAATTCAGATTTGTAGCGGACATTTAACAGCTGATGTGTTAGGATTACAGCATGCTGCTGAGGTATTGGGTGCAACGGTGGTATCAGTCTCTACAGCAAAATTAGAAGAACAATTGGCCGTTATTGATAAATTACATGTATCGACATTAATTAGTGATCCGCAGCGTATTTTACAATTGGTGGTGGCTGCGCAAGCACTTGACTATGATTTACAGTCGATGTCGGTTAAAACAATTTTTTTAAGTCATAATGGAATCAAGCGTAATATGGCAGCTCATATCGCCAGTCGCATTGGCGTAAGAGTATTTAACTTATATTCAATACCGGAGCTTTTTACTCCTGGAATCGCTTGTGCGTGTAAAGCTAAGAATGGATATCATATTCAGGAAGATTACTTTTATCCAGAAGTTGTGAGTTTAGCTGATGGCCAAGTGATTCGGGATGGAAGAATGGGAGAACTTGTATTAACCTCCCTTATTTCAGAAGCGATGCCAATCATTCGCTATCGTACAGGTGTCTTAGTTACTTTAGACCATGAGAAATGCTCTTGCGGAAGAACATTAGCAAGAATACATGTTCCATAAATTTTCCAAATAAAAGCTTGTTTTTTTTCTTCTTGATTGGTTATATTATCAATCGAGGAGGTGTTATTATGTTTGGTAATAAATATCGTCGTACGCTTCGCCAATTAAGTCACGCAAACGATATGACTGATGTGATGAAGGTTGCAGCAGCAGGATTTATTGCTTATCAGGCTGCAAAATATGTAATACGAGAAGTTATGGACTAGTCTCCTCAAGAAAAAGGGTGTTGCGATTGCAACACCCTTCCTTTATATTACTGTTTTTCGTTTGAGCTTACATTTACAATAAGTTAGAGCTGTATGATGAAGTTTAGATGTAGGAGGATAAAAATGACGAAGCAGGTATATGGATATATTAGAGTATCAAGTAGAGATCAAAATGTGCAGCGACAAATGCTTTCCTTTTTGGATTTGGGAATTGAAATACAAAATATTTTTATTGACAAACAAAGTGGAAAAGATTTTGAGAGAAAGCATTATAAAAGACTTTTACGTAAACTGCGAAAGGGAGATTTATTTATTGTTAAAAGTATAGACAGACTGGGGCGAAATTATGAAGAAATTTTGATTCAATGGAGATATATTACAAAAAATAAAAAGGTGGATATACGAGTGATTGATATGCCATTGCTGGATACGACGATTTCAAAAGACTTATTAGGAACGTTTATTTCGGATTTAGTTTTACAATTACTATCCTTTGTCGCTGAGAATGAACGAGAAATGATTCGGGCGCGGCAAGCGGAAGGGATTTTAGCAGCGAAAAAGCGGGGAGTTCGATTTGGCAGGCCAGAAAAAGAAATTCCAAGTAATTTCTCGGCGATTTGTGAATCCTGGAAGAATTCTCTAATAACGCTTCCAGAGGCACTTGATTTATTAGACATGTCACGTAGTACTTTTTATCGTAAAGTAAAAAAATATGCAAATTGTGCTCAATAATTAGTTCAAAAAGTATACTTTTTGATTTGTTCCTTATATACATATTATACTAACATATCTGGCGCATTCTAACAATAAATTCACTTTATTTCATCAAATTCCAAAAAGTATACTTTTTGGAATTTGATGAAATGGGGGATTTATATTGAAAAACAATTTATTGGATTTATTTACTCAATATACGGATTCTGTTTATCTATCGGATCTGCGTAAACAGGCGCAAAATAAGTTAAGTAAAAATATTATTAATAAAATATATCTTTACGAGCATTCTTTATATGAGTGGAATGAAGCTGTTAATTATATAACAGGATGTTGGAACATTTTTGAATCTAGAGAAGAAGCCAAAACATATCTTCTAAACTTCTGTGAAAATAACAGGGAATAATGTAGTATAATAAAAAGAGCTTATTTATTAGATGATAACTGATAAATAAGCTCTTTTGCCATTTTATTCGAAGCCCGCTTCGAGCATTTGATGGAATTAGCGCTTCATACAAAATCAAAGATTTTGTTAGGTTCCTTACAGATTCCAACTCTCGATAAGAGACCATAGGCGAGCGGATAAATTTGGATACGCACAGCGGGTCCAAGTGGAGATAAACTTCTATTTGAATCAATTTTTAATTTATAAAAAAGATTATATTGAACGAGATGATTAAAATTAAACAAATTATAAAGGGGGATTGGCTACATGCGATTTATACATACATCGGATTGGCATCTTGGCAGGCTGTTTCATGGACAGCATTTAACCAATGATCAAGCTTATGTTTTAACACAATTTTGCGACTTGGTTGAAGAGAGTAAAGCGCAGGCAGTCGTTATTGCCGGGGATATTTATGATCGGGCAGTACCGCCAACGGATGCGGTAGAACTCTTGGATGATACATTAGCGAAACTGGTGCTAAAAGCAAAGGTTCCGGTGATTTTAATTGCTGGTAATCACGACAGTCCTGAACGGATTAATTTTGGCAGTCAATTGTTAGCGAAACAAGGATTATATGTGATTGGCAATTTAACAAAAGAAATTCTGCCGATTTGTCTTGAAGATCGTTACGGGGAAGTTGAGTTTATGCCATTTCCTTATGCCGAACCGGCATTAGTAAGAGCGGTGTTTGGTGGAGAAAATTTAATTGATGCGAATGCAGCGATGGAATTTTTGATTGCGCGCAGTCAGCGATTTTTATCGGCGCAAAGTCGTAAGGTAGCGATTGCACATGCCTTTATTGCCGGTGGAACGGTAAGTGAATCGGAACGGACCTTATCGGTTGGGGGAAGCTCTTATATTGAAAACAGATTATTTCAGCCATTTCATTATACAGCGTTGGGCCATTTACATAATGCACAGTTGGCAGGTGGAGAAAATATTCGCTATAGCGGGTCATTATTAAAATACTCTTTTGATGAAGCAACACAGAAAAAGGGCATTCAGATTGTCGATATGGGCAAAGATGGGCAAGTTGCGGTGGAAACGATTCAGCTTACACCGAAACACGATGTCAAAATTATTGAGGGGGATTTTTATACGATATTGCAGAATCGCAATCTGCATCCTTCCAGTAATGACTATATTAGTGTCAAGCTTAGCAACCGTGAGCCTATTTTAGATGTATTTGGTCAATTGAGTGAGATTTATCCAAATCTGATGCAAGTTGAGCGACCAACGTTCATGATGGATGGTGAATTCAGCGAGAAAAAGATTGACCATCGCAAAATGAGCGAAAATGAGTTATTCTCTTTATTTTATGAGCAAGTAACAGGTGAAGCAATCACGAAGGAAGAAAGTAAGGTATTTGCCGATAATTTAGAAGAACTCATGCTGATTGAGCGGGAGGTGAAGCTATGAAGCCTTTGCAATTGACAATGAGTGCATTTGGTCCCTATGCAAGTGAGCAGAGCTTAGATTTTGCTGATTTAAAGGGGCGGAAGTTCTTTTTAATTCACGGGGCAACTGGCGCCGGCAAGACGACGATTCTCGATGCAATTTGTTATGCACTATACGGGAGTGCGACGAGTGACTTAAGGGAAGCAAAGGCGCTACGAAGCGACCATGCCGATCCTTTGGTATTGACGGAAGTTAGCTTTACTTTTGCGATTGGCAATGAAGTTTATCGAGTTCGGCGCAGTCCACGGCAGGAACGGCCGAAAAAGAAAGGTGATGGCGTAACTGAGCAACAGCCGGAAGCAGAGCTTTACAAAATTGATGGTGAAAAAGAGACTTTGCTCGAAGCTAAATATGAAAATGTGACACGGAAAATTACAGATTTACTTGGCTTTCAATGCAGTCAATTTCGTCAGGTTGTACTACTACCGCAAGGTGAATTTCGCAAATTGTTGGTAGCAAAATCAGAGGAGCGCCAGCAAATTATGAAAATGCTGTTTAAGACGGAACTTTATCAACGAATTGAAGAGCATTTGAAGAAGAAGGCGAAAGAAAAGGCTGATGCAATAAAAGCGATATATGAGAAAAAAGAATGGTTGCTTGCCGAAGCAGGTACAGATTCTTTAGCTAGTTTAGAGGAAACAATCGCAAAGTTAAAAATAGAAACAGAAACTGCAAATAAAAAATTACAAACCGTTCAAATTGAATACCAACAAGCGCAAGAGCAGTTAAACGAAGCAAATTTAGTTGATCAAAAGTTTAAAGAATACGAAAGTGCAAAGGAAGCATTTGGACAGGTAAATTTACTTTTAAGTGAGATGGAGGCAAAGCGCAGTGAGCTGGTGATGCTGGAACGGGCAGAAAAATTAGCAGAAGCAGAGAAAATCGTGTGGAAGCTTCAACAAGATAGCAAGCAGTATCAAGAAGCTGAGGTAAAACAGAAACAAGCGGTGGAAATAACGCAGCAAAAAGTGAAAGATGCTCAGACAGCATTTCAAGTGGAGCGGGAAAAAGAAGCAGAGCGTCAATCGTTAGACAATCAAATACTTAAACTTAAGGAGTATGTAAAGCAGACGAGTGCACTGACAGAAACGAAAAAAGCTTGGCAGGACAAAGCAGCTGTAGCGAAAAAAACACTTGTAGAAAAAAATAAAGTTGAGGAAAAACTGGCAAATTTAGAAGCGGATTTACAAAAAATGCTCGAACTAGAACAGGGCTATCTTGTCGAAACGGCTAAAGTAGATAGTTATAAAATGCAGGTGGATGCGTTAAGTAAGGCGGTAGATAAGCACCAGCAATTAAGCAAAGTGCAAAAAGAAATCAGCCGAGCTAAAAATTTGGTTCAACAATTGCAGCTCACGCTAGATAAAGTGCGCGAGGAGCGTCAGGCGATGCAGACGGAGCTTGGTAAGATGCAACATTTATTCAATATCGGGCAGGCAGGTTTATTAGCGAAAGAATTAAAAACAGGCGAACCTTGTCCTGTTTGTGGAGCGAAAGAGCATCTTAAGCTTGCAGTTTTATTAGAAGATTTGCCAACCCAGCAGACAATAGACGCTTTGCAGGAAAAAGTTGTGCAGTTAGAAGAAAAACAAGCAAAATCGCAAGCGGATCTTCAACAAGCAATGATTCGCCAGGAAACGTTAGTTGCGCAAAATGAGCATTTTACAAAAGAATTGGCAGAGTTCGCATCATTTTCACTTGAGGAGCTCAGGCACAAAGCGAATATTGCAAAACAGCAATATGAAACTACGCATACGATTATGCAGAAGTTAGCACCACTTAAAGAAAAAATTGCTAGATATAAGGAATCCCAAGAACGCGGGGCAAAGAGACAAAAGGAGATGCAGGAAGCTTTTCAGCGCGCCGATGGCGAAGCACAAGCGCTGCAGGCAGTATTTCAGGAACGTGAGCAATCGGTACCGGAGGAATATCGCGAGCTTGAAGTATTACAAACTTTACTTAGGGAAGGAAGAGAAAAACAGCTTATACTTAAAGAAAGCTTTGAACGTGCCCAGCAAAGCTTACTGGCAGCAAAAGAAGCAGCGGCAAGCGCTATTGCGACTTTGCAAAGTCTGCAAATGAATTTAAAGCAAATACAGACGGAATTTGAAACGGAAAAAACAGCGTTTTATGCGCGCATGGAAGCAGAAGGGTTTGCAGATTTTTCAGCTTATGTACAAATGAGACAACAGTTGGGGGATATCCCCGCTTTGCGTGATAGACTGCTCAGGCTTGACCGCAATTTTGCCGCCGGCAAAGAGCGTGTGAAAAGAGCAAAAGCTGCAATTCAAGGATTCACTCAGCCGAATTTAGAAGAAATCAAAACAAGCTATCATCATTTGCAAGGAATGCAGGCGCAAGCGATTGGCGACTTGGCAAAATTCAAGTTAGCGTTAGAAAAACAGCAGAAAAACGCGAAGCAGATTCATGCACTGGAAGCAGAGTTAATGAAAATGCAGACGGAAAATGGCGTCTTGGCAAAACTATATCAAGTGACAAGAGGCGATAATAAATTTTCGATGAATTTACAGCGCTTTGTTTTAGGTTCGTTATTAGAACAGGTAACGGAAGCGGCAAATGTGATGCTGAAAACAATGAGTAAATCAAGATATTTGTTACAGCGTACGACAGATGTCGCACGAAAAGGGTCAGCCAGTGGGCTAGACCTCGAAGTGTTTGATAATCATACAGGGATTGCGCGTTCTGTAGCGACATTGTCGGGTGGAGAGACCTTTTTGGCATCGCTGGCACTGGCGCTTGGGCTTGCCGATGTCGTACAGCAATATGCAGGTGGGATTCGTCTTGATACGATTTTTGTCGATGAAGGTTTTGGTACGCTAGATCCTGAATCACTGGATATGGCACTGAATACCTTGATTGAGCTGCAAAATGGCGGCAGGCTTGTAGGCATCATTTCACATGTACCGGAACTAAAGGAGCGTATCGACGCAAGGTTACAGGTCAGCATTGGCAAGCACGGCAGTAGTGCAAAATTTTATGTAGGATAGGTGATTGCGTTGCAGTTAGAATTGATTTATGGTCGCGCCGGCACGGGGAAATCGCAGCTTTGCCTAGATGAAATTCGGCAAGAACTGCGTAATTCTCCGGATGGCACACCGCTTTTATTATTGGTGCCTGAACATGCGACGTTTAAGCTGGAAAAAGAATTGGCGAGTACAAAAGATTTGGGCGGCTTTACTCGTGCTTATGTTATGGGGTTTCGCCGTTTTGCGCATCGTGTGCTTTTAGAATTAGGCGGTGCGTTAAAGCCTCGAATTAGCGACTTGGGAAAGCGGCTCCTTGTACATAGGATTTTGTCAGCGCGAGAAAGTGAATTTAGCGCTTTTGCACGTGCGGCGAAACAAAGAAATTTTACGGAAACGATTGTGAATTTAATCGAAGAATTTAAGAGCTATCGAATTGAATCAGCAGCGATTTATTCGGCAAGCCAGCAGGTAAATGATGTGATGCTCAAGCAAAAGCTAACGGATTTATCGCTGATTTATACGGATTTTGCTGATTATATGGATGGAAAATATACAGATGCGGAAGATTGCTTAAATTTGTTGGCAGAGAAATTGTCGCTATCTTCGTTAGTGCGTGGCGCAAAAGTCTGGATTGATGGGTTCACTTGGTTTAATCCGCAAGAACTTGCGATTCTTAGGCAATTATTGCTTACTGCAGCTGAAGTGAAAATTACGCTTTGCATAGAGGAGATTGATTCATCAGTGCATCAACAAGAGGTGGCACTATTTCACCGTCAATGGCAGACTCGTCAAGATGTCATGCAAATCGCGCGTGAATTGGATGTTCACGTAAAAGAGCGAGAAATGAGTGGACGATATCGTTTTGCTGCTGCTGAAGAATTAGAAAACCTCGAAGAAAAACTTGTCACTGCCAAGAAAATTCAGATAAAGAGTGCAGGAAAAATAAATATGGTGGAAGCGGCAAACCGTCGTAAAGAAGTAGAAGGAATGGCAATCGACATGATTCAAAAATGTCGTGAGCTAAATTACCGTTGGCGTGATATGGCGGTTTTGCTGCGTGATACAGAAAATTATAGTGACCTGATTGCTCATGTATTTTCTGATCTAGAGATACCGTTTTTTCGTGATGGTAAAAGAAAGGCTGTGCATCACCCATTAGCAGAATTTTTGCGTTCTATTTTAGATGCATTGCAGGGATGGCGCTATGAACCGTTATTTCGTGTATTAAAAACAGGATTTTTCTCCGTAAAACGCGACCAAATTGACAAAGTTGAAAATTACGTGTTGATGTATGGCGTTCAAGGGAAAAAATGGCAGGAAGAATGGCAGTTCGGCAAAGGTGCAAACTTTACCGAAGAAGCTTTGGCAGAAATAAATGCAATTCGGAAAACCCTGATTGTGCCGCTCAATGCATTGCAGGAAAAGTTGAAGAGCTGCCAGACGGTCAGTGAATATACAGATGCTTTATATGATACTTTAGAATCTATGGAAATCCTAGAGCAGTTAATCACTCTAGCTGATCAGGCACAAGCAGATGGGCAGTTAGCCGAGGCGCGCGAATATGAACAGTTATGGAATTTAATCATAAATTTATTTGATCAATTGGTCGAAACGTGCGGCGAAGAAAAGTTATCCCTGACGCAATATCAAGAGCTTTTAATCGATGGCTTAGAAGGGCTGGAGCTTAGCTTAATTCCAGCAAGTCTTGATTTTGTGACGATTACGACGATTGAGCAAAATTCTAGTGAAAATGCAAAAGCAATCTATATCGTAGGAATTAACGAAGGCGTATTACCAAAACGCGGGCGGATGGAGGGAATATTAAATGATGCGGAGCGTTTATTGTTACATGAGTCTGGCTTACCCATTGCGCCAGGAACGGGCAGTGATAATTTTGCTGAACGATTCCTCGTTTATTCTGCGTTGACAAGAGCCAGTGAAATGTTGTGGCTGAGTTACCCTCTTGCCGACAATGAGGGGAATGGGCTATTACCTTCTACCTTAATTGAACGTATCCGTAAATGGATAGATGGAATAAAAGTGATGCAGTTACCGCTCGATATTGTACAAGAAGACGATATTTTGCCATTTATCGGCACGGGCAGGCAAGCGGTAAGTGCACTCACCGGCAGTTTGCGCAACTTTAAAAAGACGGGAAATTTACATCCTGTGTGGCAGGATGTTTATAATTGGGCAATTCATACAGAGTCATTGAAGCTGGTATTAAATACATCTTTGGCTGGCCTTTTTTATACGAGAGCAGATGATGCACTATCCGCAGAAGTTGCCCGTCAGCTCTATGCAAAACATAAGTACTTGCGTGGAAGCGTTACGCGCTTTGAAAAATTTACTGCTTGCCCATTTCGTTATTTCGCGGAATATGGGTTAAAGTTAAAAGAACGGACGTTATATCAATTGCAAAGTTTTGATATTGGAAAGTTTTTGCATGATGTCTTGCGTTGTTATGGCGAGGCTTTACTTAAAGAAGGAAAACGGTGGCGGGAAATTTCGCCGCAAGAACAACAACTGCGCTGCAGTCGTATTGTGGATACACTAAAAGAACAACCGGATTATATGGTGTTGCAAAGTTCCTCACAAAATAAGCATCTTTTAGCGCGCCTGAAAAAAACCGTGGAATTTTCGATTGCACGTCTTAGTCAATTTGATGCGGCAAGCGCATTTGAACCGATGGCCTTTGAAAAATCTTTCGGCTTAGTGGATGGAGATTTACCACCACTGACTTATCTGCTGAATGATGGTTACAGGTTGTCGCTGACAGGACAGATTGATCGCATTGATTGTGTAGAAGTTGATGGAAACCTTTATTATTTAGTGATGGATTATAAAACAGGGAAAGCAGATGTAGCACTTATTGACGTTTTCTATGGATTAAAATTGCAACTCTTAACGTATCTATTGGCAGTGCAAAAGTATGCTGATTCTATTTTTGCCCGCGAGGCATTGCCGGCGGCAATGCTGTATTGCTTTTTGACGATTCCTTTTATTACGGAATCGAAAAAACTAAATGAGGTAGAATTGAAAAAAGCTTTAGCGAAACAAGGAAAAATGCCGGGCTGGGCGTTGGCAGATGCAGATATGCTAGGGCAGATTGACAGCACCTTTAACGATGCGTTTGGTTTTATTCGCTTTGCCGTAAAAAAGGATATGGAATTTACAAAAGCGACGCAGCCAAATGTAAAAGACAGTGAAGAATTTCAGACGCTGATTGATTTTGTCGGCGATAAATTTACGCAAATTGGCAATCGTATTTTAGCCGGTGATGTGCGTATTGAGCCTTATCAATTAAAAGAGCGTACCGGTTGTATGTATTGTCCTTACGGTGCAGTTTGTCGGTTCGATAAAAGTTTGTCCTGCTATCAATACGAGCAGTTAAACCTACTTGAGGATACGGAAATTATGGAAAAAATTAATGAGGAGGTAACAAAATGGGCTGGTCAAAAGAACAATTAGCGGCAATTTATACGTATGACAAAAATATTCTCGTTGCTGCAGCTGCCGGCTCAGGGAAAACCTCCGTGCTCGTTACGCGGATTATTGAACGGATTCTAGATGAAGCGCAGGATTTTTCAGTCGATAAGGTGCTCGTGGTAACCTTCACGAAAGCGGCGGCTGCAGAAATGCGGCAAAGAATCAGTATGGCGCTTGAAAAAGAACTAGCAAAAAATCCACAGTCACATCACTTGAAACGGCAACAGATGTTACTAAATAGTGCATCGATTACGACGATTGATTCCTTTTGTCAGTCGATTGTGAAACAGAATTTCCACCGTTTAAATCTTGACCCGAAATTTCGCATTGCCAATGAAGGTGAGCTGACGCTACTTCAATATGAAATGATTGAAGACTTATTTGAAACAAAATATGCAAACCTCGAAAATGAACCGGCATTTCGGTTATTTATTGACCATTATGGGAAGAAGCATCAGGATGATGCACTTTATGCAATGCTTTTGGATATTTATCAGTTTTCACGCAGTAATCCGAATCCAACTGCTTGGCTTGAACAGTTAAAGGATGCATTTGTATTTACCGAGGAAACGGCGATTTGGCAATCGCCTTGGGGACAAGCTTTACGCGAGAAGGTAAGTGCTGATTTAGCAAGGTGTAAAGAGCTCATTGAAGCCAGCATAAGACTCGCTGAAGATGCAATGTTTACTGCCTATGACAAAACTTTAGCTGCTGATCAAGCGTATATTGATGAGTTTATTATAGCGTTTGAAACTTCCTGGCAAAAGATAGATGAATGTATTGCGAAAAACTCTTTTGGCAGATTGGCGAATGCACCGAAAGATGCAGATGAAGAGGTTAAGGATGCGCTAAAGAAAAACCGTGAAACTTATAAAGCGATCATTACACAATTGTGTGAAAAATTCTTTTATGCAGATTTTGCGGCAATTCGGCAGGAATTTCTGACGATTCAGCCGGTGGCAGCAGCCATTGTCGAGTTAGTCAAGGAATTTGGTGCACGATTTGCAAAAGCGAAACAAGAAAAAAGTATCGTTGATTTTTATGATTTAGAGCATTTCTGTCTAGATTTATTACAGGAAACCGTAGATGGCGAACTTGTTCCGTCCGCTGTGGCAAACGCTTTGCAAGCGAAATATCAGGAAGTGATGATTGACGAGTATCAAGACACCAATGGGTTACAGGAAGCAATTTTGCAGCTGATAAAGCGCGGCAGGCAAGCAAACTTATTCATGGTAGGGGATGTGAAGCAGAGTATTTACCGCTTTCGTCTAGCAGAACCAGAGCTCTTTAATCAAAAATATCAAACATATCCAACGCGTGGTGATTCGTATACATTGATAAAATTATCGAATAATTATCGTAGCAGAGAAGCGATTATTGACGCGGTTAACTTTATCTTTGCGCAAGTGATGACACTTAAAGCGACCGAACTTGACTATCGGGGTGCAGAATTGATTGCCCAAGCAGACTATCCTGTATGCGAGGGAAAAAGTTTTGCTGAACCTGTAGAACTCAATTTCATTGATTGCGTGAAAAGTGATGCTGGTGAAGAAAATGAGGGCGCACAAGACGAGGATATGAGCACCTTTGCACTCGAAAGTGAGTGGATTGCCACTCGAATTGAACAATTAATGCAGGAAGGCTATCAAGTTTATGACAAGGATCGTGGTGGATATCGTCCGCTGATGCTGCGCGATATTGTCATTTTACTACGAGCGGTGAAAGGTAAATCGGATATTTTGCTGGAGACACTGCGGAATCATAATATCCCTGCTTATGCGGAATTGTCGGCAGGCTATTTTGCGGCAATTGAAGTACAAATTATGTTAGCTTTACTGGCTATTATTGATAATCCTCGTCAAGACATTGAATTGGCAGCCGTTTTGTATTCACCAATGGTTGCGCTGACAACGGAGGAACTATCTTTTATTCGGTTAGCTGAGGAAAATGTTGACTTATGGGATGCATTGCTTACCTATTGTAAAAAGAATCATGACAAGCTTGCTGATAAATTAAAGGAGTTTGTCGAACGACTAGAAAAATGGCGAAATGCATCTGCACATAAGAGCGTGCCTGAACTTATTTGGCAGCTGTTTAATGATACGGGGTATTACGATTATGTCGGGAGTATGGAAGGAGGCTTGCTTCGTCAGGCAAACCTTCGGATGCTGTATGATCGGGCGGGAGAATATGAAGCGACAAATTTTCGCGGGTTATTCCGCTTTTTACGCTTTATTGAAAAAATGCGGGCAAAAGAGACGGATTTGTCGGTAGCGAGAACACTCAGTGAGAGCGAAAATGTCGTTCGCGTTATGAGCATTCACAAAAGTAAGGGGTTAGAATTCCCCGTTGTATTTCTTGCGGATCTTGGCAAACAATTTAATATGCGTGATAAAAATAAAACGATGCTTTTGCACAAAAAACTTGGCTTAGGCATTTCAATTACCAGCGGCGGGGATACGGCTCTAGCAAGGCTCCGTTATCCGGGGGTATTGCGCAATATTATTGCCCGGGAAATGGAAAATGAGAGCAAAGCGGAAGAGTTGCGCGTGCTTTATGTAGCAATGACACGGGCACGGGAAAAGTTAATTCTTGTTGGTGCTGTCAAAGAATTGGCGAAAAAAGCGACAAAATGGTGCGAAGCAATAACAGCAAAGACGCAGGAGCTGCCACAAGATACGATTTTATCTGCGAAAACTTTCTTAGATTGGCTTGCTCCGTCGTTGCTTCGTCATGAAAGCGGCGAAGTTTTGCGAAGATATAGTGGTTATGAAGGCTATGTAGCGAATCCGATGTGGGATGCAAAGGGCGAGTGGCGTATTCAAATCATCCAGGCAGGAGATTTACTTAGCTCCGAACCCGCCTTAACGGAAGTGAATGCAGAATTTTTACAGAAAATTAAAGAAAAAGCAGAGCTGCCTGCTTCTATTCAAAAAGAAGCAGTAGAAGCAATTTTGAACTGGCAATATCCATATCAAGACGCGATTGATAAGCCGGCAAAACTTTCCGTAACGGAAATGAAACGTCGCTTTGACAACATTGAACAGGATGGATTTGGACAAAACATGCTAATGGGAGAAGCAAAGGAGACCAAAACCTTTACCAGACCGCGGTTTAAACAGGAATTGAAAGAATTGACTGGTGCGGAATATGGGACTTTGATGCACAATGTGATGCAACATTTGCCGTTGGATATTAAGTCGACGCAGAGTGCTGTGAGGTTAAGCCTTGAAAAAATGGTCGAGAAAGAAATTATTCTTCCAGAGCAATTATCAATGATTAATCTATATGGATTAACTTCATTTTTAAAGAGTGATTTAGCAAAACGGATGAAAGAATCCCAAAAGGTACGGCGTGAATTACCCTTTAGTATGATGCTTGATGCAGGTGAAATTTATGATACAATGCAAAGTGGGAATGAAAAAATTTTCGTTCAAGGGGTAATTGACGTGCTTTTTGATGAAGGGGACAAATTGATTTTGCTCGATTATAAGACCGACAAAGCGGATGAAGAAGAGCGAATAAGAAACCGTCATGCGTTTCAATTGAATCTTTATGCAAAAGCGATAGAAAAGATTTTTAAGAAAAAAGTCAGCGAAAAATATCTTTACTTATTTTCTATGGGGAAGGTAATTCGTGTAGAATGAAAATGAGGTGTCTATGCAATCGCATAGACACCTCATTTAATAATCATTACCTATATCACGTTTTTTCAATACATATAAATCACGTAACATTTCGTTATAATCATCAAGTGATAGCATAACAATATTTTTTTCTTCTTTGCCCATAAGAATTAAACGTTCTTTTTCGTTATGGATTTTATCGGAGTATTTTTGAAAGTCTTTTGATAGCATTGCGGGTGTTACTGCCAACATATTTCATTCCTCCTTTTGTTACATCGTGTCCTTAACAGGATTGCTTTCCAAGTCGTGGATGTTTTGTTGGTTTTAAACTTAATTTACGTATGAGATTCACTGCATCTTTTAGGCTGATATCCTTTCGATCAGTGGGAGTTTCAATCACGCAAATTGGGTTTTCTACGCCTATTTCGCTAGCAGGCATATACACATACTCATTGTTTTCCATATCACCATAGATAATACCTGCTTTTAACTCAGCAGTAACCATTGTACTCATAAATTCACCTAATTCCTAAAACATATCTTTTCTCCATAGAACAAAAGCACATAATGAAGTTAAACCTAAGGCGATTAAAGAAACATATAAGAATCCGTGATCTTCGCCAAAAGGAACATCAACATTCATACCAAAAAAACTTGAAATCACTGTTGGTATCGCTAGCATAATTGTAATCGATGCTAAAAATTTCATGACTAAGTTCAAGTTATTAGAGATAATGGAAGCGAATGTATCAGCCATTCTACTTAAAATTTTACTATACATTTCCACCATTTCTTTAGCCTGCTTATTTTCAATAATAACGTCTTCTAATAAATCTTCATCTTCTTCATAAATTTTTAAAAAACGTTGTAAATTATGACTGGAACGAAGCCTAAGAATCTTGTCCAATACAGCTCCATTGGAACGAATGGAAGCATTAAAGTAAGTTAAACCTTTTTGTAATTCAAGTAGTTGCAATAACTCTTGATTCTTCATTGATTTGCGTAATTGTTTTTCTATGTCTTCAGACAATTTGCTAATTTGGCGAAGATGTTTTAGATAAACTGTTGCTGATTTGTAGAGTATTTGTAAAAGAAAACGTGTTTTCTTAAATGTACGGAATAAACGAGCTGTATTTTCATTAAATTCCGAAATAACAGGATTATTTTCTAGACATACAGTTATTGTATAATCTTCTGTAATAATTATACCTAATGGTAAAGTATCATAGATATCCTTACCGCGCATAATTGGCACGTTAGTAACAACCATCATACAATTATCTTCTAATTCAGTATGAGAGCGTTCTTCTTCATCCAATGCGGATTTTAAAAGGTCAGGCTCTACCTCAGTAAAATTGCTGACAACTTTCAATTCATATGGCGTCGGATTTACAAGATTGATCCATGCACCTTTTTCTAGTGTTTTAATACTTAATTCGTGCAATAGACCATTTTCCGAACTTTTATAAACTTTTAACATGTAAAAATGATCCCCTCTCCCAAGGGGACATGTCCGAATTTTTAATTAAACAAAAGAAGACTGATAAAAAAACGGACATATCCCTTTAATTTTTTCTATTTTAAGCCACAACCACGAACTAGGGTGGTCTACATCCATTTTTCTCACCAGCCTTATCATTTATTAATTATTACATTAAAATATTACTCCTTACCTTTGTATTAGTCAACCTATAGCACTTGAAAATCTTTAGGATGATAATTTCTATGGGGTGAAAAATTTTATTCAATCGTGGTTAGAATGAAAATAAGGATAAAATTGTAGATTGGAAGAGTTTCTTTGTATGCGAAAATATATTTAATCATACTAATATTTTAAAACAGGAATAAAATATTATCCATGAAATCAAAATAAAATCCTAAAATTTAGCTAATGAAAATGATTGACAAAGTTTATGGATATTGTTATAATACTAAATGTCTTAATACGGAGAGGTGTCCGAGTGGTTTAAGGAGCTGGTCTTGAAAACCAGTGATACCGCAAGGTACCGTGGGTTCGAATCCCACCCTCTCCGCCATAAAATTTTATCATGGAGTGGTACTCAAGAGGCTGAAGAGGACGGTTTGCTAAATCGTTAGACGCGCAAGCGTGCGTGGGTTCGAACCCCACCCACTCCGCCATTTTAAAGAAGGAATGACTACTGGCTGTAAAGTTGGTGGTCTTTTTGTTATATATTTATTGTGGTAAAATGTATTGACATGGAGTTAGCTCCAGATGATAGGATTATACTAAATAAGAGATTTAGATTGCGGTAATTATGGGAGGTATGAAGATGACGATTACAGAAGTTAGTAAAAAGTATGGACTTTCACAAGATACCTTACGATATTATGAACGAATTGGTTTAATTCCGCCCGTCCCTAGGAATAAGAGTGGTATTAGAGATTATACAGAAGAAAGTTGTAATTGGGTAGAATTTATTAAATGTATGCGTGGGGCAGGACTGCCGATAGAAGCGCTGATCGAATATGTAGCTTTATTCCAACAAGGAGAAGATACTGTTGAAGCGAGAAAACATATTTTAATTGAGCAGCGCGATTGTCTGAAAGAAAGAATCGATACGATGCAAAAAACTTTGGCTAGATTAGATGGGAAAATTTCAAGATATGAATGTATTGCTGAGGCTGAAAATAAATTGAGGATAATACAAGAACCATAAAAAATAGCACTTTAAGTAAATTTTTTACTTAAAGTGCTATTTTTTATTCATTAGGTTAGGCAAGAGCTAGTCCTTGGATAAATTAAGCAGGTTTCGTACCTGGGCTAATGAGAGATTTTTTTCATCAGCAATTTTTTTTAAGTCCTCATATTCTACTTTACTTCGTTCAATTCCGTAACCATTGACTTTTTTTACATTGATTTTTCCTAGTGGCGTTTGCCTGATTTCTTCCGAGCGATGAAGTTTATAGCGGTTATAGTGGTATTCGCGTATACCGATCGTCGTGGTATGTTTAAATATTTCCTGAAGCAGGGAGTTTTTATCTGTTGATTTGCAGATGCAGTTTAGCATAATACCTGGTCGATTTTTTTTCATGATGATTGGGATAGTGTAAACATCTAATGCACCAATTGAGAATAATTTTTCTTGTGCATAACCGATGTCTTCAGGAGTCATATCATCCAGATTGCAGCTTAATTCGATAACTTCGTCAGCTTCGGAGGTTTCACCCCAAAAACTTCTGACGCAATTTGCAGTAGAAAAGTCTTTATGTCCCATCCCATAGCCAATTTTTTTTACATTTAATATTGGCATAGTCTGGCATGGCGATGCAAAGAATTTTAAAATTGCCGCTCCCGTTGGTGTGCAAAGTTCGCTGTGTATTGCATTGTGATAGATTGGAAGGCCTTGTAAGATATAAGCTGTTGCTGGGGCGGGAACGGGAAGAATGCCATGGGCGCAATGCACTTGACCGCTGCCCGTATTGATTGGTGAGACGAGAATTTTATCGGGGGCTAGTTCATCAATTAATAAACAGACATTCACAATATCAGATATGGCATCAAACATGCCGACTTCGTGAAAATGGACAGCATCCTTTGTATTGCCATGAACTCTGCCCTCAGCTTCAGCGAGAATATGATAAATTTTTATAGCGTTGTCTTGCACTTCTTTTGGAATATAGAGGTGTTGAATGATGCTTTCGATATCAGCCAATTTTGCATGTGTATGTGAAGTGTGATGCGGTGCAGGATGGTGATGGTGTATTGCCTGATGATGGTCTTGAATATGTTCATGTTGATCGGAATCAAGCAGTTCCCCTTCTTCTGTTCCATGGATGGAAACTTTTATAAAAGTACCGCAAATGCCACACTTGATAGTAGGGGCGGCTTCTACTTTCACATCAGGTAATCCAAGGGTATTAAACTTTTCTAACATTTTTTCTTTATCCTCAATAAGTTCGAGTAAGGAAGCAGTCAGCATATCACCAGCCGCCCCCATAGAGCAGTCGATATATAATGTTTTCAAATTTTTCATTCCTTTCAAAATAGAAAATAGAATTTTGTTTATTTTTTCTGCATGTGATTGATCATACTAGCTTGGTATGCCGCGCCAAACCCATTATCAATATTGACAACACTCACGCCACTAGCACAGGAATTTAACATAGAGAGTAATGAAGAGACACCGTTGAAGGAAGCACCGTAGCCAACGCTGGTAGGGACACCGATCACGGGACAATCCGTAAGTCCTGCGATAACGCTCGTGAGTGCACCTTCCATGCCGGCAATGGTAATAATAACATTGGCATCCATAATAATGGGGAGGTTTGATAATAAACGATGGAGACCGGCAACACCGACATCGTAAAGTCTAACGACTTCATTGCCTAAAAATTCAGCAGTTAGCGCTGCTTCTTCAGCGACCATCATATCACTTGTACCGCCAGTTGCAATGACAATTTTGCCGAGACCATCCGCTTTTCTCTTTGTGCCAATTATCCCAATCTGCGCGATTTCATCATAATTTAGTGGTAGAACTTCTTTAAGTAAAGTTGCTTTTTCTGTATTAAGGCGAGTGATTAAAATATTGTCCTGACCGTTTTTTAACATGACTGTTGAAATTGCTTCAATTTGCTTGGCAGTTTTGCCAGCACCGTAAATGATTTCTCCTGTTCCCTGCCTTAACGTACGGTGTGTGTCAATCTTGGCAAATCCTATATCTTGAAATGGAGCTGCTTTTAATTGTAAAACGGCTTCGGCAGGAGTTACATTACCATTCGCCACTTGACTTAATAGATTTTCTAATGCTTCTTTATTCATTTTTACCTCCCTGCCAAATCGAGTAAAATCAGCTTGAAATATGGCTGTAAATTTTGTTGAATGAATTCTTTCTGCTCGATCGCCCGAAACATATCCTTTTGGGAAAATTGCAATTGTGCTGCTTCATGATAAATGCGAATGCGAAAATCTTTAAAGCCTAATTTTTGTAGTTCAGTTTCAGCATTCTCTATTATCTTTAATAATGGCGCAGATAATTTTTGATTTGTGGGAATTCGCGTCGCTAAACATGCATAGGCAGGTTTATTCCATGTAAACAAATTAAGTTCTTTACTGCATTGTCGAATTTCGCTTTTTGTCACGTTGCATAAGCGAAGCGGGGATAGGATTCCTAATTCTTGGCTGGCTTTCATCCCAGGGCGGTCATTGCTGTTATCTGAAGCATTTGTACCATCAATTAAGATAGAATACCCATCGGTAGTACTTTGCTCTTTTATCAGATTCATAATTTTTTGTTTGCAGTAGTAACAGCGATTTGATGGATTTGCTATGATTCGTGCATCTTCGAAAATATTAAGTGTTAGGATGGTTATGGGAATAGATAATTCCTTGCCTAACCGCAAAGCATCTTCAAGCTCAAATTGCGGCTGCAATGCTGATTGTACAAAATATGGTTTGATATTGACTCCGTGTTTTTTTGCTATAGCGAGTAAATAGGCGGAATCACAGCCACCGGAAAATGCGAGTGCAACCTTAGGGTAGGTCTGGAAAAATTCATTTAATTTCATATGTATTGTCATCCTTATTCATGTATTCTCCAACCTTGTAAACGAAGGGGAAGTTCTAAGTTGTGAGCAGTTAAGAGCGATTCATTTTGTAAAATATCTAAAGTATTTCCTGCGTTGATTACGCGTCCTTTATCTAATAGGATTACTCGCTCGCAGGTATCAGCGATAAAGTCCAAATCATGGGAGGCAATGATTTTCCCTTGGGGAATTTTCTTTAGCAAATGAAGGATATGACGACGATTCTTAGGATCAAGGCCATTTGTCGGTTCATCCATAAGGAGCATATCGGGTTCCATAACGATAATTGCAGCGATAGCAGTCAACTTTTTTTCCCCGCCCGATATTTTATAAAGAGGGCGCTCTAAAATGCCTTCTAAATTTAATAAAGCTGAAAGCTCCTTTATCCTTTGTGTAATTTTTTCTTCTGACCAGCCATAGTTGCGTGGTGCAAAGGCGATTTCTTCACGAACGGATGGCATAAAGAGCTGATTGTCACTTGATTGCATGATCAGCCCAAGTTTCTGGCGAATAGCAAGATAGTTTTCCTTGCAAATATTAAGACCGTCTACGGTAGCAGTCCCTTGGAATGCAGAGATTAAACCAACAAGTAATTTTAGAAATGTCGATTTGCCTGCACCGTTACAACCAATTAAACCGATAGTTTCATTTTTGTTGATAGAAATAGATATATTGTCTAAAATTATTTTTTGATTATCATAAGCAAATGTTAAATTTTTAAGAAAAAGATAATCGTTCATATTTTCTCCCATCCTTTAATAAAAAGAAAAAAGCAGAGCCAAAACAGTAGATACCCGATATCTGTTTTTGTGATTTTCTGCGAAGTAAGATAAAAAGTTTCTGGTGTATAGTTGCGTAACAGCATACTTTGATAAAGCTGCTCAGCGCGATGAAAACTGTGCAGCAAAAGTTGACCGGCAAATGTGCCCCAATCTTTTAAAGCAATGCCGTGCTGCGCGTTTGTGCGCAATTGATAAGAAAATTGCATATCCATGGCAGTATGTAAAAGGATAATAATATAGCGATACATTAAAAGGATTTGTGTAAGAAAAAATGATGGGACACGTAAAATTCTTAGCGCCGTACAGATATCTTTTATTGTTGTAGATGCGATGAACAAATAAGATGCGGTAATCGTTAAAATGCCTTTTAAAGTAAAGGAAAGAAAGGAGATGATTCCTCCTGTAATGGTAAGGTCGTGAATTTGGATCAGCGGTATTGTGTCAAGAAAAGGATTGGCAATACCGACGAAGAGTGCCAGAGAAAAAAAGATTTTCAGTTTAGAAAAGGTATGATAAAGGTTTAATTTGCTTAATGTAAATAAGATGATTGGATAAGTTGCTAAGATGAGCAATGGCAGTAGCGCATATTTATGGATAGAAGTTACTGTCAGGAGGTAGGTAAAGGTAACAAGTAATTTTATAAGTGGATGGCGACGATTCAGCCAGCTGTATTGCAGGGCAAATTCTTCAAGTGTGCATATTGCTTTTATTGCGTTATGTATATGGTTCATGAATAGTTTTCGCTTTCTTGCGCCTAAAGCGGAAAATTTTGCTCGTTAAAACAATGGAAAAGATGGTTAAGAATGAACCGAAGATTCCGGCTATGCTGGTATAAAAAGCGGATTCAGTCCCAAGTACAGTATAGTCTGGAAAAATTGCAATTGTTTCTTGTAGAGTTGAGGATACAGTTGAAGTTTCACTAAGTGATTTTTCTATGCCGGCTTTTTCTAAAGACCATTCTAAGCCATCGGGATTTTCACTTGCGAATAGGGATAATCCACCGCTAAGCAATAATGCGGTAATTGCAAAAGTAATAATAGCAGGTTTAAGATTGAACTTTGTATCATTATTGTTTAAGATTTCTGGTCGCGATTCGAAAATAAAGCAAAGAATTGCGCCTGTTACCACGCCTTCAACAAGACCAATTGCCAGATGAATTGGCTGCATTGCTGTAAAAAATAAATACATCGGCAATTCAGTTACGTCAGACAGTAATGTCTCGATGACCACACTTCCAGCACCAAGCTGTAGACTTACAATACTGCTAAAAATTGAGGCAGTAAATAATCTGCGTTTGGTGATTTTTTTTCGCACGATAGGATGAAAAATACAAAACCAACTTAATAAGCATGAATAAAATGCCATATTCCAAATATTACATCCTAATGCTAATAAACCACCATCTGCAAATAGTAGACATTGTACGGTGAGTATTGCTGCCATGACAAGAAATCCTTCATATGGACCTAAAAGAGCAGCAGCTAATAATCCACCGCAGAGATGACCGGATGAACCGGTTCCTGGAATGCTGAAATTTATCATTTGTGCGGCGAAGATAAATGCGCCAACAACGCCCATAAAAGGAACTTTGCGTTCATCATTCATTTGTTTTAATTTACGGCAGGCAATTGTCATTGTACTTATACTTGCGATATACATTGCTATACCAATAGATGGGCTTACTAACATATCCGCCATATGCATATAAAAACCTCCTTAGTATTCAATAAGATTACGCTAGTTAGGCTAATCATAACACTTGGAGTTTACTTCAAGTCAAGAATGTTAGCAGAAAAAATTTAAAAAATATTCTTGACTTGAACTGAACTCCAAGTGATAGAGTGATAAATGAAAGAGGCGTTGTATTCAATGCTATTATATGAGGAGAATGATTATGATATGGATAAAGAGAATAAAAATAGGTCTAGGCCGAAGTTTGTAGGGATTTTATGTGTAGTCTTTTTTGTGGCAATTGCGATATATTCGCTTATGCCAAATATGCGTGAACATTCGCAACAGATCACACAATCTACATGGGGAATTGCCGGGGACTATCTTTCGATGGAAGAGACGGAGGCATTCGCAATTCGGCAGGTGATAACGAAAGAGAGTGCGACCTCACGGACGATTATGTGGCAATCTGAGCTAGAGGAAAATGATGCGATTGTGGAATATAAAATAAAAAATTTGTCAGAGATAAAATCTGTTGTAGTGAGCAATAAAAAATTTACGGATGATGGAATAACGCTCTATCTTCATACTGCTAATTTGGAAAATTTAGAGCCACATGTACAATATGAATATCGTATTGGCGACGGAAATAAGCGTAGTAATTGGTATACTTTAAATACAGATACTGGTGGAGACTTTAAAGCGTTAATTTTTCCTGACTCTCAGTCGAATGATTACAGCGGATGGAAAAGGCTTGTGCAAGTTGCGCGAAAAGAGAATCCGGATGCAGAATTTTTTGTGAATATGGGAGATTTAGTTGATAATGGGGAAGACTATAGTCAATGGCAAGCTTGGTTTAACGCAGTTTCGGGTATGGTTGAAACAATTCCTGTAGCACCGGTTTTAGGAAATCATGAAACGTATAATCGGGATTGGAAAGTGCGGATGCCAGAATCGTATTTGAACCTTTTTTCGCTACCTGAAAATGGTGATGCTATGCGGCAAAATCAGTTTTATTCTTTTGATTATGGAGCAGTACATTTCATTGTGCTCAATACACAAATCGATGAAATGGAACAGTTTCAACCGGGCCTTTTGGAAACTCAGCAAAAATGGTTTGTCAATGATATAAAGAATACAAATAAAAAATGGAAAGTTGTTTTGATGCATAAAGATGTTCTAACTTATGAAATAAAAAATAGGACAGATCGTAAAGCTGGAATTTCAGATATTGGCAGAGCATGGATGCCATTGTTCGACGAATATGGAGTAGATGCTGTGCTTACCGCGCATTTACATACTTATCGGCGGCGGGGAAATTTATATAATTTTGAATCAGATACACGCGCCCCGCTTTATATTATCACTGGTGTCGCAGGAAATGTTCGATATCCTGACCTATGGGTGGATCATCCATTTGATCAGGCGACGGCTCCACAGCCGGAGACTGACAATTATATGACGATAGAAGCGTCAGAGGATGTTTTGCGCTTAGCAGCATTTTTAGTTGATGGCAGGAAGATTGATCAAGTAGAAATAAGAAAGTAGAGGAGAGATAACGGTGGAAAAGAAAAAGTTAGGGTTTGGCTTTATGAGGCTTCCAGTCAAGAATGAGAGTATTGATATGAATGAAGTAAATCGAATGGTGGATACTTTTTTGGCAAAAGGTTTTACTTATTTTGATACGGCTTATATGTATCACACGGGGAAAAGTGAAATCGCAATTCGTGAATCGGTAGTTAAACGTTATCCTAGAGAATCTTACACTATAGCAGATAAATTGCCAACGATGTTCCTAAAAGAAGTTGGTGATCAAGAACGAATTTTTGCTGAACAACTGGAGAAGTGCGGAGTAGAGTATTTTGACTACTACTTGTTACATAATTTAGGTGTAATTAATTATGAAATTGCGAAAAAATTTGATAGCTTTGCTTTTGTGGCAGAACAGAAAAAAGCGGGAAAAATAAAATATATGGGCTTTTCATTTCATGATCATGCTGATTTATTAGATGAAATTTTAACTGAACATCCGGAAGTGGATTTCGTTCAACTACAAATTAATTATTTAGATTGGGACAATGAAAGCATTCAATCGCGAAAATGTTATGAAGTGGCGAGAAAACATAATAAATCGGTAATTGTTATGGAGCCAATTAAGGGGGGGACACTTGCGAAAGTACCAGAAAAGGTAGAAGCTTTATTTAGAGAATATCATCCGAATCTTTCAATAGCTTCTTGGGCGGTACGTTTTGCGGCAAGCCATGAAGGAGTTATGATGGTGCTGAGCGGGATGTCTAATATGGAGCAATTGCTAGATAATACAGGTTTTATGCAGGACTTTAAACCGCTTGGACCAATAGAAAGTAAAATTATTGAAAAAGCGGTTGCCTTGATTAATGAATCCATCGCGATTCCATGCACAGCTTGTCAGTATTGCGTAGAAGACTGTCCGAAGCAGATTGATATTCCGAAATATTTTGCTTTATATAATGCGGAAAAACAATCCTTAAATACTGGATTTTCGACACAGGGTGTATATTATGAGAACTATATTAAAACACATAGCAAGGCATCGGATTGTATTGGTTGTAAACAATGTGAAAACCATTGTCCGCAACATATTGAGATTACAAAATACTTAAAGAATGTAGCTGAGACGTTTGAAGGAAAATGAAGAGGGATAGCTTAGAAAAAGGGGATGGATAAATGCATAAAAATATAGTAGTGTTATCGGGAAGCCCGCGTAAAGGTGGCAATTCCGATTTATTATGTGATGAATTTGTGAAAGGGGCATTAAAAGTAGGAAATCAGGCAGAAAAGATATGCTTGGCAGACAAAAAAATTAATTACTGTATTGCTTGTGATGCTTGTAAAAGAAATAATGGTGTATGCGTTTGGAAGGATGACATGGCGGATATACTTGAAAAGGTGATACAAGCTGATGTGATTGTAATGGCAACACCGGTATATTTTTATACAATGGATGCACAGATGAAAACGTTAATTGACCGAACGGTAGCACGATATACGGAGATTAAAAATAAAGAGTTTTATTTTATTGTAACGGCTGCGGATAATAGCATTCCTGCAATGGAAAGAACGATTGAAGGTTTCCGGGGATTTATGGACTGTCTTGATGGAGCAAGGGAACGGGGAATTGTTTATGGGGTAGGTGCATGGAATAAAGGGGATATCAAAGGCAGTAAAGCAATGCAAATAGCATATGCAATGGGAAAAAATATAAAAGAATAAATAAAAAAATGAAGGTTAGGAAAATCATTGCTTTTCCTAGCCTTCATTTTTATAAATCACCAGTGAATTTTTGTAGAAAATACTCTTGACTATCTATTTTTATTTCAGGGTCTTCGTTGCGCTTTTATATTTTTATTATTTTATAGTTCACGTGCTTTAACATTTTCAGGCCGCATGATATTTAACGAATCAAGAAAAATTTTTTTATTGATTGCTCAAAGATAGGGCAGGCAATATATTTGTACAAAAATAAATTGAAATATTTAAAATTGCATAAAAACTATTTACTTAGAGTTAACTCCAAATGATAAACTTAACATATGAAGAATATGTCGCTTAATTTAAGGAGGGAATATGGGGAAATTTATATTGTTATGGTTGGGGATTTTATTTGTTGGTTTAGTCATTGGAATAGTGTTTTATATCCAACAGCCGATGTTTGGAAATATGCCGTCTGGTGAAAGGCTTGAAAGAATAAAAGGGTCACCATATTATATAGATGGAGAATTTAAAAATTTAGAGCCTGTGACGCAAATTGTTGAAGGCAATCGTCTTATTGCTCTGTGGAATTTTATTTTTGGAGAAAAAGAGCAGTTAATACCGCAAAAGTTAATTCCAGTTGAAAAGGTCGATTTGAAAGCATTAAATAAGAATGAAGATATTATTGTTTGGTTGGGACACTCCTCTTATTACATGCAACTCGACGGAAAGAGTATTTTAATAGATCCGGTTTTCAGTGCGTATGCATCGCCGATCTCGTTTATTAATAGAGCGTTTGATGGGACGAATCCATATACTGCTGAGGATATACCCGATATTGATGTTTTATTGATATCTCATGATCATTGGGATCATTTAGATTATTCAACGATCATGAGTTTAAAACAAAGGATTAATCAGGTTGTTTGTGCTCTGGGAGTAGGAACGTATTTTGAGGAATGGGGATTTGAAAAAAAACAAATTTTTGAGGAAGATTGGTTTGCAGAAATACCATTGCAAGACAATTTCGCAGTTTACATATTGCCAGCACAGCATTTTTCTGGAAGGTTGTTAAAGTCCAATCAAACGCTATGGGCTTCATTTGCCATTACGACCCAAAATCATCGCGTATTTTACAGTGGAGATGGAGGTTATGGGAAGCACTTTAAAGAAATCGGTGAGCGATTTGGAAATTTTGATATTGCTATTATAGAAAATGGTCAATATAACAAAGATTGGGCAAGGATTCATATGATGCCAGAAGAGACAGCGCAAGCAGCAGAGGATATACATGCGAAAACATTGCTTCCTGCACATGCAGGTAAATTTGCTTTAAGTAAGCATACGTGGGATGAACCATTTCAGCGCATTGTAGCGGCAAGCGAAGGAAAGAGCTACCGTTTGCTTACGCCGAAACTTGGAGAAATCGTAGAAATAGGAAATGATGAGCAAGTATTTACTCATTGGTGGGAATAGATATTTTAAAATAAGGGAGAGATACGTGTGAAAGAGGATTTCAATAAAGGAATTATTTTTTCAAAAGGTGAGAAAATGCCCGCACCTTTTAATAAAAACTTTAGTGGGCAAGCTTATTTAGAAATGCTTGTAGCTAAAAAGCATTTAATTGTCCAATTGGGAATGTAACGTTTGAGCCTGGATGCAGAAATAATTGGCATAGGCATCCGGGGGACAATTGTTACTGGTAACAGGAGGGCGCGGGTGGTACCAAGAAGAAGGTGAATCCGCACGTGAACTTCACGCTGGTGACGTTGTTGAAATTCATCCAAATGTGAAGCATTGGCATGGTGCAGCGTATGACAGTTGGTTTTCTCATTTATCAGTGGAAACTAATGTTGAAATGGGGCCCCCCAGAATGGTTTGAACCTGTATCGAAAGATGAATATAATCAATTGAAATAACTGGTTAAGATTTTTTAGATAAAATAATAAAATGTTGTGGATAGAAGTTGTATTGTTGGAGCAACTATTTTATTTTTAGCTCGATTGAGAAAAATATATAAAAAACAAGCAAATCGACGGGCGATTTGCTTGTTTTACATTGAATTATATAGATAAAGCGCAGGAATTTTATTCTGCTTATTCTTTCTCTTTTTTCTCTGTAATTGTAAAAGGCTCTTTAAACTTTTCTTTTTCCGCTGATACTTTGCGAAGCTCATTTAGCCCTTTGCCTAGAGTTCTGCCGATATCCGGAAGTTTATTGGGGCCAAAAATTATAATACCGATAATTAAAATTAAAATTAATTCAGGAACGCTAAAACCAAACATAATATATTTCTCCTTTAATATTGATTTTGAATAGTTTAACTTTGTTTTAGCAATGGAATAATGAGAAAATATTTTCGTAATAATGCTTGAATAATCTAATCATCAATTTATTAAATTATTCAAAACTTTTATTTGCTACTTAAAAATCTTGTCTATTTATTGTAATGTATAAAGCACTTCTTTTACAAGGGTAATTTTTGTTGCTCTAGAGTCTGTTAAGAAGGATAAAAGGATAGTTCTTACTAAAAATCCGCTAAGACAGTGTCTTAACGGATTTCTCAGTTTGTATTTTATTTTCTTGGGAAAAATATATTTAATGTTTTTGCATCTTCTTGTTTGCCAAGATATGAGCCGATAATAAACAAAATCCCTGCAGAAACAATGCCGATAACGATTTGATGCAGTCCCATAATCTTAAAGCCATATGCCATGCTCAGACAGTAGGCGATTGTTCCTCCTGCCATAGAGAGAAGCGCGCCCGTTCTATTTGCTTTTCGCCAGAAGAGTCCTAATAGAAGTGTCCAGAAAAATGCGGTTTCAAGGCCGCCAAAAGCAAACATATTGATTAACCAAATAACGCTTGGTGGAACGAGTGAGATGACAAAGACGATAATTCCAATAGAGGCAGTGGTTATTGTGCTGATGCGTCGCACTTTTTTTAGAGATACAGCTTGCCCTTGTTTTTCTTGATGATGCATATAGATATCTTTAATCATTGCTGAAGAAGATACGATAAGTAGCGAAGATACGGTAGAAATGGTTGCGGCAATTGGCCCAATGATTGCAATTCCCGCAAGGAATGGTGGCATTGTTTTTATGATGGCAAGCGGGATAATATAATCGACACCGCCATAGACAGAAAGGTCTTCCATAAGAAAACCCCGTGCAAATACGCCGATAAGGTTTACGCCGATTGTCATTGCACCAATAATCACCGTTCCAATGAGCATTGCCTGATGCAATCCTTTTGTTTCTTTGTAACTGATGCCACGTACTACGGATTGAGGTAATGCAATCGTGAAGATTCCGACAAGCAACCACTGGGTAAAATATAAAGAGTATGGCATATTACCGCCAGCCAGCGGTTCAAGCATTTGAGGATGCAAAGTTTCGATCGTGGTCATTACGGAATGATATCCACCACCTGCATCAAGAACAAAATAAAGGAGAAGTCCAATCCCAATCAACATCATGATTGCGCACCAGGCATCTGTTATTGCAACAGCGCGGAATCCACCGATTGCAGTATAAAAAATAACGATAAGACCAAAAAGTAAAAGTCCCGTTAGATAGCTATAACCAGTAACGGTTTCAAAAAGTTTAGCACCGCCAACGAATTGTGCGACCATCGTTGCGCAGAAAAATAAAACGATGATAAATGCGGAAATATTCGCAAGCAAATCAGATTGATAGCGAGTGCGAATGATATCAATAATCGTAACGGCATTAATTTTGCGTGAAATTAATGCAACCCTTTTGCCGAAAACGCCTAAAACGAGGAAGATGGCGGTAATTTGTACAATCGCCATGTAAATCCAGCCAAAACCGACTTGCCAGGCCATACCGGGACCACCGACAAAAGAACTTACAGAGCTATAGGTTGCGACTGTGGTCATTGCAAGAACAAAGCCACCGAGATCGCGGTTCCCGATAAAATATTGTTGGACAAAATTTTTCATGCGTCCAGAGCTTTCTTGTTGACGGCGAATCATGATACTAAGTATTATCATAAAAGCTAAGAAACAAAGCATTGGAATGAGGATGGAGACATTATTCATCTTCAGTATCCTCCAAATCCATATCTTTGAACACTTTTGTGATTAAAAACCATACGATTGCTACGCCAAATAACCAGGTACCAAAACAAGAGGTAATTACCCAAAGGGGAAGACGAAAAATTTTTATATCGAGTGTAGCTGCGCCAAAACCTGCGATAATCCAAAAAATAATAATTGCTAAAAGTGCTAAGCCGGTTGCTTTTGCTTCCTTTCTGACTTGATGATACTTTTTTTCGTTTGTCATGGTTGCTCCTCTTTGATAAAAAGGCACCCTATATCTAGGATGCCTAAAAAGTGAAAGCAAAATTCTTTCAGCTTAAAATCTCTATGACAGTCCCATTCTTAAGATATAGGCTTATAATTTCATACCTTTTTCAACATTATGTACAGTTATTCATTGAATATACTGCCGATTATATACTATAGCATAGGAATTTTTACTGCTCAAGCCAGAAAAAGGTCTATTTTAAGGAAAGTTTATTGCTGAACAGGCGTTTAAATAATAATTTTGTAAGTTGTGAAGTGTAATATGTTAAAATAAAAGAAAAGTGTAAGAATGTTGGAAGTGAAAGAATGAAACAGCTTGTTATGCATATTGATATGGATGCTTTTTATGCATCTATAGAGCAGCGTGATCATGAAGAGTATAGAGGAAAGCCTGTGATTGTTGGAGGACTTAGCGGTCGTGGTGTTGTATGTACAGCTTCATATGAGGCGAGAAAGTTTGGGGTGCATTCAGCGATGTCAATGGCAGAGGCGAAAAGACGTTGTCCGCAAGGCATCTTTTTGTCATGTAATCATGCATATTATGAATCCGTATCAAGGGAAATATTTCAGATATTTCATGAGTTTTCACCTGTTGTAGAACCTTTATCTCTAGATGAAGCTTTTCTTGATGTTAGTGGAATGGAAATGTTAGTCCAGGATTGGCGTGTGTATGCAGAAAAATTGAAAAAGCGGATTGCTGATGAGCTTGGGCTAGTTGCTTCTGTGGGTCTAGCGCCCAATAAATTTTTAGCGAAGCTGGCATCTGATATGGAGAAACCAGATGGACTAACGATAATTGAAGAACAGGATATCGAGCGTGTATTGAACGATTTACCGATTACTTCGCTTTGGGGTGTGGGGAAAAAGACTGCACAGCAGTTATATGATTTAGGCTTTGTTAAAGTTGGTCAGATTGCCAAAGCAGATGTTGTTTTTTTAGCAAAGCATATAGGTAATCTGGCGTATCAATTAGTGAATCTCGCGAATGGGCACGATGGGCGAAGCGTTGAAGGAACGCCAAAATCTCAATCAATAGGGAATGAGGTAACATTTGCCCATGATTTGATTACGCATGAGCAAATTACAGAAAAGTTTTTGGCTTTGGCAGAAAAAGTAGGTAGTCGGCTTCGTCGTGAAGGCTTTGCGGCGAGAACAATTTCGATAAAAATTCGCTTGGCTTCCTTTCTGACGCTTACGCGTAGCCTGACTTTAGTGGAAGCGACGAATTTTGATGAAGATTTATATCAGATAGCAGTAGAGTTATATGAAAAATGCAAAGTAGCGGAAAAAATAAGATTGCTAGGGATTACAGCCAGCAATCTTACGATACATGAACAGCCTATTTTATTTGCAGAAAATAATAAGAAAAAAGAACTTTATCACGCTGTAGATGCAATTCGAACGCGCTTTGGAAATCACATGATTACGAAAGCAAAATTGTTGAAAAATCGCGATTGATTACTAAAAATAAGTTTACATAACGAAAAAAGACTTACCAAAAGGTAAGTCTTTTTTAAACTTTTGCCCGTAATGCCGCCCTCCGTTATGTCCAAACCTGCAACCCAGCAGGTGGGCATCATAGTTATGGTTTTGCTATCCGTTCAAGACGGTCCAGCAGCTACAAAACATCCGATTCCCTTTTCAAAAAAGTAGGTTGGACATATTGAAGGTATCGTGCATCTCAGGCACTGTTTCTACGTTGTTTATAATATCATAAATCCAGTATGGTTGCAACATTTATCATAGAGAAAATCATGATTTTCCAAATATTTTCACTGAAAAGTTTGTCGTTAAAAAAGGGATTTTGTTATGTTTACATAATATAGATCATTTTTGCAAAATAGTCAAGAAGTTTGTAATGGAAAAGGTTTTTCTTTCCCATTGGCGAATATATAAAAACTGATATGTTTGCAGACTATTTGAGTTTGCCGGAATTTAATGATGAGGAGTTAGTTATGACAACAGAAGAAAAAAATCCTGAAGTGAAAACTACGATGAATTGTATTCTTATTAAACCTGGACAAGATCCAGAGATTTGTGCTTTACCAAATAATCCGTTAGAGCAGGTACAAGCAATTGGTGATATTCTTGGTGGGAATTTCGCAAGTGCGCGTTTATTCGATTTAGGCGATAATAAATCTTTGCATATTTTAGTGAATGACTTTGCTGTGCCGTTAGGATTGATGGCAAATCGTCGTTTTCCAGGCGCTGATAATGAAGAAATTATTTTTGGTAATGCAATCTTCGTTGCAATGGATGATGAACATTCAGACCAAGGCCCAATGGATATTACAGAAGAAGTTTGCAATTACTTTATTGAACAGTTAAAAACTAATTTATTGCCATGTAAAGGCGATGAAAAACCAGATCCTAAACATGAAATTTTTATAGAAAACTATGGAACGCCAGAGCAGCGTAGTTTTAAATGGGTAGAAATCGAAAAACCAGAAAACGTGGATGAATTTATTGCTGCTGGTCGCGCGAAATTAATTAAGCATCCTGAATATGAAGTGATTGAAATTAATGGACGCTATTTTAAACAAGTAACAGTATCAACAAGCCAAGGTCCAATACAATAAATTTTAGATTTTTTTTGTTTTACGTAATAAATTGCATAGATAATAAATGATGGTTGCACGAACTCCAGCTGTATTAAGTAATGTTTTTCGCACTGCTTTTTCGGTTGGAGTTTTAATTTTGCTATCGGATAGGTACAAAGCGACTAACCCGCGTACGATTGTTGTAGCAAAATATGAATTTGGCGTATTTTCTGCATGATTGAAAGCCTGCTGATAGATAAACTGCAGACGCTCTTGCATTTCTTGTTCATTCGAATAATAAAAAATGAAGTTTAAGTCGTTGTTTTGGCGATCCTCTGCTTGGTCAATGAAATAGTCAAGCTGAATATGTAGGCAACTAATCCAAGGGAAATAAGCTTCTTTTAATGTAGTGACATCTTCTGCATTGAGATTTTCTTGATAAGCAGCGGCGGTAAGCATGAACATTCCTAGGGTAGAGCCTGTAGCAGCAGCAAATTCCCAATTTGTCAGCCACGTATTTGTATTTGCATCATTTAACCAATCTTGCATAGCTTGTTCGCGATCTTCAAGTGCAATATGCTTATACGTCTGTAGATGGCTGTATAAAGAAGCGAGTTCTAGCAAATGTATTTGTACTTTATCATAAGATGGAAGTTTTGCTAAAATATCTTGTGAAGTTTTAACTAAACTATTTAAATAGCCGCCATCTTCTTTAAAAGGATAAAAAGCATAGTAATCTTTTAATTTTGCACGGGGATTTAAAGCATCTGTCATTGCAAGGTGCAATTGGGCAAATGCTTTTTCATCGGTGACATTTGCACGATCACATAAATTATCTAAATAGTCGCTGATTGTTTGCAGTGCAACAACGAATTTTACGAATTCAACTCTATTTACCCCTGGGTATAGACTATAAAAGCTACCGCCTTGACAATGAAATTTTTTATCGGTTATGCTGGCTAAGGCTTGTTTTTGCAACTCGCCAAGCATTTTTGTTTCAGCATAAGTTTTCCATACGTCTAATTCCGTATTGACAAGCGGTAAGATCTCAGTAATAAAAGTTTTGATCATGTGTGCGCTATACATAGAATTTTTATAGATGTTCAACATGATATCCTCCGTTCCTTATTGAAATAATTTACCCACGGATAGGACAATATATACTAAACCAGCCGCAATCAATGGTCCAACGGGAATCCCGTTGCAAAAGAAGACACCAGCTATCGTCCCAATAACTAATGAGCTTACGATTTCAGGCGAAGTTTTCAAAAGTGGAATACCAAGACCACCTGCCCAAGCAACGAATACGCCCATCGCTATCGCTACGATTCCTGTAGGTGTTTTAAATGTATCCAGCATAATTCCCATATTGATCTTGCCAGAGGCAATTGGTGCAAGAATACCGATCGTTAATACGATGATACCAACATTTAGTCCGTGTTTTTCGAGAATGGGGAACCAGTCGTTAAAGCCAAGTAATTTAATGAGCATGAGAACTGTCGCAGCAATTGCAACGGAATTATTATGTCCAATCACTCCGAGAACGAGAATGATGAGTAAGGGAAGGTAATCTAGATTCATGGATATCGCCATCCTTTATTATTGTATTATAGTTCTATTTGAAAAATTATTATATACTTTAGCGTTTTATTAGGCAACTTTTTGGAGAGGATTTACTTATAAGATATGCTTGTTTTATTTATTTATAGATAGAATGAAAACATCCCTGCCTATAATTCTATGCAATTTTATGTTTTAAGGTTATAATATTACTATGTCTGAAAAGTTAACTTTGATCTATGGAGGATTTATGGAATGGAAAATTTATATAGCGTAGCGGTTCATTTTGAAGAAGATAACGGATACATTGAATATGATATACAAGCAAAAACAGTAAATGTAGTATTAAAAACACCGGAAAAAAAAGCGGAAGTAGAAGCGTATTTGAGTGCATCTCATGAAATTAATGTACCAAAAGATACATTAATGGATTTTGAAAAGCGTGTGATTCAACCATTAAATAGTGTGGAAGAGTTGAAATTGGCACTGACAAGAATGTGGGATGCTACAGAAGTGTACGTAGACTGGAGCAGACCAGTTGGTGTAGAAGTATAAAATAAAATGTACCCTATAGTAAATGCTGAAAAACCATTACCTATAGGGTACATTTTTATTTGACGAATAAAGCAATCAAAAGGAATGCTTTATTCGTTAGAACTTGGCGGAATAAATGTCCGTGTGCCAAGTTCATTATCTAAATAAAGAAGATCTGTTGGCTTGTCTCCGATTAGCTGAATTTTATTTAACACCTCAGAGGTGCTGTCTTCTTCTTCTACTTGTTCACTAATGAACCATTGTAGAAAAATTTGTGAAGCAAAATCATTTTCATCCATTGCAATTTTATATAATTTGTTAATGCCTGCAGTTACTTGTTGTTCATGCTCAAGAACTTTTCTGAATGTTTCAAGTGGAGTGCCAAAATCGCTTGGTGGTGCATCAATAGCTTTTAAAATGACTTTTTCACCACGACTTTTTATATAATCATAAAATTTTAGAAAATGAAATGTCTCCTCTTCATATTGTACTCGTAGCCATTTAGCCATTCCTTTAAACCCTTGATGTTCAATATGCGCAGACATTGCTAAATATAAATGAGCAGAATACATTTCGAACTTAATTTGCTCATTCAGTGTATTTAACATTTTTTTAGATATCATAATAAAATCCCTCCGAAATTATTATTTGTATGCCAAATGTTAGTATGTACAAAAATCTTTGATTAAATTTGGTTTATATAAATAATTCGTATGTGAATTGGCAGGGGATTAAAAGTAAGAAGAAAACGAAGGATTAAATTGTTCACATAAAAAGTGAGTTATCCACAAAGTTATCCACAAAACCCATGTTCTTGTGGATAAAGTACTTTAAAGTTAAAATATTATCTTTGTATACATAGAAAATAAGGGAAATAAATATGATTTATAATGTGGATAAAATAGAATGTAATTTGGAAAATCATGATTTATTATGTAAAATTAAGGGATATTTGAACTTTTCCCTAGGAAAATCCCCAAAACTTAAAAAGTTATCCACAAAACTATCCACAAAATTACTCGGAGTGTTGATAACTTAGGGTTTTGTCAATAAATGTGTGAATAAGATAGTGCAGGGATGTGGATAAAATGAGATATTTCTGTGAAAGAATATTTTCTTGCTGTGATTAGCAATAATTAGGGAATAAAGACGAGGAAAATTTTCTAGAAAGAGATTACTAAAAATATTGTTGACAAATAAAAAACGTAGTGGTAATATAATATCTGTTGATTGCAAGAGCAATAGACAATGACTCTGTAGCTCAGTTGGATTAGAGTATTTGACTACGAATCAAAGGGTCGCAGGTTCGAGTCCTGCCAGGGTCACCATTTTAAAATTTAAGCCTCGGAGGTATCCGGGGCTTTTGTGTTATATGACGAATCCATTTTGGAGTCGTCATATTTTTTTGCGAAAAAATGAATCTACTTCATACTTGAATTCGTCAAAAAATCAAGTATAATAATTGAAGTATGATTTTTGGGGGTGAGTGTATGGCGGAAGTGATTAACCGTCGGGAGAGAAAAAAGTTGCATTCTAAAAAGGTGATTACTCAAGCTGCCCTTAAATTATTTGGACAGCAGGGATTTTCCGATACATCGATTGCAGATATTATGAATGAAGCTGATTTAGGTATAGGGACGTTTTATAATTATTTTCAATCAAAAGAAGAGATTTTAAAAACCTTGCTTGGAGAGATGATTGCAGAAATTTATCAAGTGTATGAATCGTTTCCAAAGGATGAAAAGAGTTCGGCTGAATTTTTATCAGAGGTTTTCTTACTCACTGCTCGCATTTTAGATAAAAATCGTTTTGTATTACCGCTTTTCGTTAGTGCGGCGCAAAAGAGCGCAATGATAAAAGAAGAGCAGCCTGCTGAAACAGAAAGTAAAATGGGCTTTAAAAGAATTTTTGAAGCAATTATTCGACGTGGACAAGATTTAGAGGAATTTAGAAAAGATATTCCGGCAGAAGTCATTACGGAAATTTTTCATTCGGTATTTCAAGCAGCTGCATTTAGTCGCTTAGAGCTCGATTTTTTAACAAATGTCGAATATAAACTTAAAATTATTTTAGATGGAATTGAGCTAAAATAAGTGGATAAGTTCATTGACCGTGAAAAAAAATATTGTTAATATATAAAAGATGAATGCAATTCAGAAATGAGAGTCGTTCTGTTTTGTAATTGGGAAAACAAAATAAATTTGAGAAAGTTTTATAGGTGATAAAAAAAGATGATAAGCGTTACGAAATTATTATTTTCGACTGATTATTTTGGTGATTCACTACGTTATACAAAAGGTGCGGCAACAACAAAACATGGTGTTCGCGAAGGTGCTGGTCCTGTAGTAGTATGGAATTCTACACGTACTTGTAATTTATCTTGCCGTCATTGTTATATGAGTTCGGAAGCGAAAAAGTATGAAAATGAGATGACGACGGAGGAAGCAAAGAAATTTATTGATGATTTAGCTGAATTTAATGTGCCTGTACTATTATTTTCTGGCGGCGAGCCTTTATTGCGCCCAGATTTCTTTGAATTGGCTACATATGCGGCTCAACAGGGAGTACGTCCTACTTTATCAACGAATGGTACTTTGATTACGCGCGAAATTGCGCAAAAAATTAAGGCTATCGGTGTTGGCTATGTTGGTATTTCTTTGGATGGATTACGTGAGGTAAATGATAAGTTCCGGGGAAAAGACGGTGCGTTTGCTGCGGCGATGCAAGGCATTCAAAATTGTGTAGCAGTAGGGCAACGCGTTGGACTGCGTTTTACGATTAATCATCATAATTTAGAAGAATTAGATAATATCTTTGACTTTATTGAAGAAGAAAATATTGATCGCGTATGCTTTTATCATTTGGTGTATTCGGGGCGTGGAAATGCTATGATGGACGAAGATGTCACGCCGGAAGAATCACGTAAAGCAATGGATATTATTATTCGTCGGACGCGTGATTTTGAAGAAAGAGGCTTGAAAAAAGAAATCTTAACTGTAGATAATCATTGTGATGGTGTATATATGTATCTTAAAGCGCTTTCTGAGGGCAATGACAAGTTAGCGGAGCAAATCAAGGAGTATATTTCAATGAATGGTGGTAATCGTTCTGGCATCGCATTCGGAGAAGTTGATCCATTGGGGTATGTGCATCCGGACCAATTTACGCAGCATCACACGTTTGGTAATGTACGCGAACGTAAATTCGGCGATATTTGGCAAGATGAATCTCATGCAATTATGGCAGGGTTAAAAGATCGCAAAGTATTATTAAAAGGCCGTTGCAGAGAGTGCAGGTTCTTAGATAACTGCAATGGGAATTTCCGTACACGTGCAGAAGCGACGACAGGCGACTTTTGGGAGTCTGATCCGGCATGTTATTTAACAGATGAAGAAATCGGAATTAAGTAATAAAGGAGAGATAACAAAATGATTATTTCTTGGAATACGACAAATGCTTGTAATATGTATTGTGATCATTGTTATCGTGATGCCGGTTGCAAGGCGGAAGAAGAATTAAATACGAAAGAAGCAAAAACGCTTTTGGAACAAATCGCAAAAGCGGGCTTTAAAATTATGATTTTTAGTGGTGGAGAGCCATTAATGCGTCCAGATATTGTTGAATTGGTTGCTTATGCAACTTCGCTTGGGCTTCGACCTGTTTTTGGTACAAACGGTACATTGATTACCCCGGATATGGCGCAGAAATTAAAAGATGCTGGTGCGATGGGAATGGGAATTTCTCTTGATTCTTTAGATAAGGACAAACATAATCAATTTAGAAAATTCCCTAACGCGTGGGAAGGCGCTGTACAAGGTATGCGCAATTGCCGTGCAGTAGGGCTACCTTTTCAAATTCATACGACGATTATGGATTGGAATGAAGCAGAAATTGAGCAGATTACAGATTTTGCTGTAGCAGAAGGCGCGGTAGCGCATCATTTCTTTTTTTTAGTGCCTACAGGCAGGGCGAAATCTATTGAAGCAGAATCGTTAAGAGCACATGCTTATGAAGATACATTAACTCGCATATTAAAAAAACAAAAAGAAGTTAATATTGAATTGAAGCCAACTTGCGCACCTCAGTTTATGCGCATTGCTCGTCAAATGGGTATGAAAATGCGATTTGGTCGTGGTTGCTTGGCAGGAACGTCTTATTGTATTATCAGCCCGCGTGGACAAGTACAGCCTTGTGCTTACTTGAATATCCCATTGGGAGATGTGCGCGAAACTCCATTTGATGAGATTTGGAAAAATAATGAGGTTTTAAATAAGTTACGGACTTTGGAATATAAAGATGGTTGTGGGAAATGTGAATATAAAAAATTATGTGGTGGTTGCCGCGCTAGAGCTGCATATTATAATGATGGGGATTATATGGCGGAGGAACCATGGTGTTTATATCATGGAAGAGCTGGTCAATAAATTCACAGTTTAAAAATAGCTGTTGTTACTCTAGAGAGAAAAAGTGTTACAGGGAAAATTCCTGTAACACTTTTTGCCATAATATATAATGTTTGCTATTTTATTGCGTTTTATAGTAAAATTGAATTATTCATTATGGTGAATGTAGAATAAATCAACGATTGTTGTAAAATAGAAGGAGGGTATCATGGTAAAATTAATTTTGACTGATATGGATGGAACTTTGCTTGATAGTCATTTTCGCATGCCAGAGGGCGTAGATGAGACAATTTCCCAATTAGCCGATCGGGGTGTTGTTTTCGGAGCGGCGAGTGGACGTCAATATTATTCCCTCATTAAAAGTTTTGAAAAACATGTGAATGAAATGTTATTCGTCGCAGAAAATGGAACTTATGTAGTTTACAAAAAACAGGAAATTTTTTCAAATACGCTGCATCGAGATTATTTAAATGATGTTTTAAAAGTAGCTCAGCAATTTCCTAGTTTGCACGTCTTAGTATCAGGCAAGAAAAAAGCATATTATCAATCAACAAATGAAGTTTTCTTAAGAGAATTGGATAAGTACTATAAAGAAGTACAAAAGGTAGATAACTTGCTTGATTTATCAGCGATAGATGATGAGTTTTTAAAAGTTGCAATGTATGATTTGGACCATGGTGCCGAAGAGAAATATCATTCATTTGAACATTTTCGTGGTCATCTGCAAGTTGCAGTGAGTGCAGATTGTTGGCTTGATGTGATGAATCTAGGGGCAACGAAAGGTGCTGCGGTAAAGCATATTCAAGATGCACTTGGAATAAGTTTTGAAGAAACGATGGTCTTTGGCGATTATATGAATGATTTGGAAATGATGAGCAGTGCGTATCATAGCTATGCTATGGAAAATGCTTTAGATGAAGTGAAAGAAGCAGCGAGATTTATTGCACCAAGTAATGACAAGCATGGTGTGCTGGTTACGATTAGAGAAAAAATATTGAAATAATAAGGGTTTTGAGAAATAGTTGCATTATTTGTTGAAACATCCTAATATATATTATGTTATTTGTAATGAGCTGTGTGAGGGGTTGAATTACGTGAAGTTTGATTATCATATGCATTTTGAATATGGAAGTTATGATTTAGACTGGGTACGGGGTTTTTTTGATAGTGCGAAAACACGTGGAATAGATGAAATTGGTATCTCGGAACATAGTCATGGATTTATTGAATTTAAAGAATTATATTATGATGAATTGATTCTCGATGATTCAATCGTTGGACAATATCAACAAAAATGGTTGAAGAAAAATAAATTTAAATATTCACTTGATGATTATTTTAATTTTATGAATTCTTTAAAAGAAAAAGGGTATCCTGTAAAAACTGGGATTGAAATTTGTAATTTTAAAAATCAGGCGAAGATAAAAGAGATCATTAATAAATATGATTTTGACTATATCATTGGTTCTGTACACTTTTTAAAGGGCTGGGGTTATGATTTTTCTGATATAAAACAAGTATGGCAGGAACATAGCTTAGCAGATATTTATCATTGGTATGCGCAGGAGATTGAAAATCTTTGCGAAAGTGGTTTATATGACGTATTAGGGCATCCTTTTAACATTCGTTTATTTAAAAATTTACCTGATTTTTCTGTTGATTCTGTTTTGGTGAGAGTAGCTAAAGCTTTGAAAAAAGCGAATATGGCAATCGACATTAATACGGGGACACTTTATCGCTATCCGATTGCTGAAATTTCACCATATCCAGATTTCTTAAAAATTGCACGTGAATACGACTTACCGATTATTACATCTTCTGACGCGCATCAACCGGAGGACTGCGGGCGTTATATTGATAAGGCAGTTGAATATGCAGAAGAATATGGATATGAAGGCTCATTAATTTTTACGCATCGCAGGGCGGAATTTAAAAAATTTTGATTGACTCTGCTTTAAATAGTCATGATATAATGGAGGTAGAAAAATGATTGCTTTAGGCTGTGACCATGGTGGATATGAATTAAAAGAAGCGATAAAAAAATACTTAGATAAACAAGGCGTTGCTTATAAGGATTTTGGAACAAATTCTATGGAAAGCGTAGATTATCCGGAATATGCGGAAGCTGTTGCTAATAGTGTTGCTTCTAAAGAAGCTGAAAAAGGTATTTTAGTATGTGGCACAGGTGTTGGAATGTCGATTGCAGCAAACAAAATACCTGGAATTCGGGCAGCATTAATAAGTGATTGCTTTAGTGCAAAAGCGACTCGTGAACATAATGATTCTAATATTCTTTGCTTAGGTGGAAGAGTGTTAGGCGAAAATCTTGCGCTTATGATTGTTGAGATTTGGTTAAATACTGCATATATCGGTGCACATCATGCAAAACGCTTAGAGATGATTCAGAAAATGGAAGATAAAGCAAAGAAATAATTGCTTAATAAAAAAGAATATAAATTGATTTATTGGTGATGAAGAGAAAAGTATTGTAGATATATGCAGTATTTTTCTCTTTTTTTACCAAGAAAAACTTACCAATATAGATAGATTCAAAGGTATTTCTAAAGAAATCGCGTATATAATAGGATAAAAAGGAAATATAAGTGGATAAAATAAAAAAAAAAGAGGAGTGTTTTTACAATGAAATATGACGTTACCATTACTGCAATTGGTGAAGTTGTACAAGATTTATTGGATTCCTCAGGTGATTTGATTTTATTTGATACATGCCCAATTGAGGCCCTAGGTGAAGTTTCAGTTATGCACACGATAGGTGAAGTTGGAGATATTCAAGTAGGCGATACAGTGAGTTTTGGGAATAAAAGCTATACAATAATGGCAATTGGTGATGAAGTTTTGAACGGATTAAAAGAAATTGGCCATTGTAGATTAAAATTTAATGAAATGACATCAACTTGTTTACCGGGACAAATCATTTTAAAAGGTGACGGTTTACCGGAGCTAAAGGTAGGGGAAAAAATAATTTTTGAATAAGCAAATTAGAGAAATAAATGTTTTGGATAATGGGAGAATGCTATGTTTTTGATTGAACGAAGAAAAAAGATTATTGAATTCTTAAATCTACAACAAAAAGCTACTGTGAAAGAATTGGCAGCTACACTTAAAGTTACTGAGGTTACTTTAAGAAGTGACTTGAAAGTGCTTGAACGAGAAGGTTTAATTAAGCGGGTACACGGTGGTGCAGTTTTAATTGAACAGGAGAATCCGGAAACTTCATTCATGTCTAGAACAGAAGAAAATAAAGATAAAAAGATTATGATTGCACGCAAAGCTGTGGAAATGGTGAAAAGTGGACAATGTTTACTTTTAGATGGAAGTACGACAATTTTGGAATTTGCAAGAATTCTAAAAAAGATGCCGCTAAGATTGACGGTTGTAACAAACGGCATTTATACTGCGCTGGAATTAAGTGAGAATCCACAGATTACTGTTATTTTAGTCGGGGGTGTATTGCGCGTTGGGTCTACTACGCTTGAAGGGACATTGGGAACGCATGTATTGAATAAATTAAACTTTGATATTATGTTTACGTCTAATAATGGTTTTACAATAGATGATGGACTGATGGATTTTAATGTTTATGAAGCTGATTTAAAACGGGCAATGGCGAATGCTGCGAGAAAATTGGTAGCACTTATGGATTCTAGTAAATTTGATAAGTCGTCTTCTGCCTCTTTTGCACCAACACGTCAAATAGATACTTTAATTACTGATGAATTTATTTCTGTTGATACGATAGAACAATTGAAGAAATTAAATGTTCAGGTTGTAATTGCATAAGAATTTAATATTTATAGGGAAAAATAATTCGATGATTAAACTTATTAATCGTCGGATTATTTTTTAAAATTTGTACTATTTTATAAAAACTCTGCATAGAATATATTGGTAATTTTCTAAAGGAGGAAAAAAATGTACAAAGCAAAAAACTATCCATCACTATGGACGATAACAAGTGTAAGTAATCTTCTCATGAAAAATCATATCAAATTATATAAAGGCTATGTTGAAAACACGAATGTAATATTAAATGAATTAAAGCAGAAAAATGAAGATTTAATTTGTCGCCAATCGATGAAGTTACGATTGGGTTGGGAATTTTCAGGGATGAGGCTACATGAATATTTCTTTGGCAATTTAGGAAAAGAACCAATGATTCAGAGTGGAGAATTATTAGATTGGCTGAATCATTGTTTTGGTAGTTTTAATGATTGGCAGGAAGATTTTATTGAAACAGCAATGACACGTGGCAATGGATGGGCGGTACTTTGCCGCGATAACCATACAGGGAAGTTGATGAATATATGGATACAGGGGCATGCTACAGGCACATTGATTGGTTGTCAGCCACTATTGGTGATAGATGCCTGGGAACATGCGTATATGATTGATTATGGATTAGACCGTAGAAATTACATAGAACGAATCATGAACGAAATCAATTGGGTGGTGGTAGTTGATCGATTTTGTAAAATAGGGATATAAATACATATAAAAATACAGGATAGTAAAGGAGCATGTATTGCTATCCTGCATTTTCGGAAGATTTTTGACAAAAAAATAGATATTTGCTATACTGTCATGTATGAATATGCGGTCGTAGCTCAGACGGATAGAGCGGTTGCCTCCTAAGCAATAGGCCACAGGTTCGACTCCTGTCGATCGCACCATTGACTTCAAGGGGTTTCGGTTTTTACCGAGACTCTTTTTTATTGCCTTGGGCACAACGTGGGCACAACGAGTAAAATTTAATACTATTTTATACGAATGGACACAGAGCGATTGTGTCCATTTTTTATTTTGGTACGGCGTATAATTCTTGAACCTTTTCTGCAATCTTATTATCATAGTTTGGGATAGCATGTCCATAAAGTTCTAGTGTGTGACTAACTTTACTATGTCCAAGACGACGTGAAACTTCAATAATAGGAATGCCATTTGCTAGTAGCTCAGTAGCATGTGTGTGGCGTAAGACATGAAAGTTTTTGTATGGCACATTTGCTTTTTTAAGAAGATCACTCCATGAGCGCTCAAAGGTTCTTGGTAGTATTGGAGTTTCATTTCTAGTAACAAAACATAACTTTTCCTGCTTAATATCAATATTAACCGTCTTTGATTTAAGCTCCTTTAATACTTTAGCAACATCAGGTGTTATTGATATTTTGCGAATAGATGATTTTGTTTTTAATGGTCCTAAAACTAATCCGTGTGCCTTTGTTTTGCTCAATCCTTTTCTTACATGGATTTCATTGGATATAAAATTTACATCACACCATCGAAGTCCTAACACTTCGCCTAATCTTAATCCGGTTGTTACAGCTAGAAGTATTGCTGGATAACGATTTTTTAGAACAGGGTGTTCATGACAGGTTTTTAAGATCAATTCAATTTCTGATGCTGTAAATATTTCAATATCTTTTTTATCAAACTTTGGCGCTGTTACAAGTAGCATAATATTTTTATTTATCATGTCTAGCTGGAAAGCCTTACTTATCATGTTTTTTAGCAACTTATGCACTTTATGAATTGTGTGCTGAGACAGTTTAGTTTTTTCAGAAAGTTCAGTGTACAGTTTTTGTACATGTGCCGGTTGTAGTTCCTGCAACGTAATTCCTGAAATACTATCAAAATGAGCTGCTAAATAAAAATATAATTCATAGGTGCTTTGGGCTATAGTACCTTTTTTGTAAGTCGTAAGCCAGTCGATAGTCCATTCGCCAACAGTTACCTTGCTGGGCACAACAAATGTGCCTTTATGAATTGAATTGATTTGTGATGTTTTCCAAACAACCGCTTCTTGCTCAGTTTTAAACCTCTTAAAAATTCGTTTACCTTCCGGTGTGGTAATAGAAGCACGATAAGAATCACGAGATTTGTCATAAGTGATACCACCTTCACCATTTGCTCTTTTGTTTTTTGCCATAAAAAATAGACCTCCTTAGAAGTTGTGTTTTAGAGGTCAATCAAGTATAATTTGTATCAGGATGGGTGATTGACCTTTTGTGTTAATTATCCTAGACCGCTTGGAAGGTGAGAGTTCCAGGCGGTTTTTTTGTTGTCTTTAAAGTAATATTATAATTAATGATTATTTTGTACTTTGGGTTTCTAGTTCAATGATACTTTTAATTATTATTTCATCAAAAGTATTGGGTTCGTAAGTTCCTGAACTGCACCCTGTCAAGTAGACAGATGAAAAACTAAAAATTTTATGCAACTAGGGTCTGATTTCGATATTCTATCGGAGTCAGACCTTTTAGGTTTTTCTGTAATCTTTTCGTGTTATAAAAATTTATGTATTCATCAA
>NZ_CBDNNH010000026.1:0-7638 GCF_965318445.1 Anaerosinus sp.
GAAAAAGTAAGGATATAGCTGTAAATGCTATATCCTTACTAGAATTATACACATTGGAAGTGATGAGATGAAATATGTAGATGTCCTAAAAGCGTTGGCAGATCAAAATCGCTTAGCTATTCTATGTTATTTAATGAGTGGGAGTAAATGTGTTTGTGAAATTGAAAATATTTTACCGATTTCACAGTCTGCCACATCAAAGCAATTAGGAAGACTTAGAATTGTTGGATTAATTGATGCGGAAAAAAAAGGACAGTGGGTGTATTATCAGTTGACCCCGCAGATCTATGAATTGTATCCGTTTTTAAAAGAATTGCTAAAAGAAGTAGATGAGCAATATGAATTTAGTAAAAAAGGAAAACCAATGAATTGTAGAGATGATGAATCGTAGAGGAGATTGCTTAATGAAAAAAGTAGCGTTCGTATGTGTCCATAATTCTTGTAGATCTCAAATGGCAGAAGCTTTTTGTAGGGTACTGGGGTTAGATGTTATAGAGCCTTTTTCGGCTGGAACTGAAAAAAAGAATCAAATAAATAAAGATGCAGTTCGTATAATGAAGGAAATCGGTGTGGATATGGAAATCCATCAATATTCAAAGTTATTAAATGAAATTCCGAAAGTTGATATAGTAATTACAATGGGGTGTAATGTGAAATGTCCTCTGGTACAATGTTCGCATCGTGAGGACTGGGGGTTGGAAGATCCATCGGGGAAAAGCGATATAGAGTTTCGCAAAACTAGAAATTTAATTCAGAAAAAAGTAGATGATTTAATTTATAGAGTTAAATCAGAAATTATATAGAATCTAAAAAATGGGTTATTTACTTGATTTTGGACTATCGTAACAATTACATACATCAAACATATATTATCTCCTTGAAATACTACAAAGTAAATTTCAAGGAGGTTTTTTTATGCCTAAATTTGACTATCTAACAGATGAACAGTTACTAGAAAGTATAATTCCTAGTAGTGCAGTAAAAGAAATGATTGCAACTTACGGTGGAGTACAACAGGCCCTTCTCAACGCCACAGCAAGGGAACTCAAAAAATTTCCAAGCATTGGAACAAGCCGAGCAAAGCAACTTTGCTATATAACAGAACTCGCCAAAAGATTGGACAGCAAGCTCAATCCGCCACCAACAGCCATCAAAAAAACAGAAGACATTTTCTCAACCTGCAAAGAAAGGCTAGAATTAACACCTTGAAAAAATCAAATAGAAAATAATTGATCCGCTTAATCATAAATATTGCGATTAAGCGGATTTTTTACTTTTGTGAGGGGGGAAGATAATGCCTTGGTTACAACTAGTGATCTTAGGATTAAAAATCATCGCCAACAAAAGGTAATTATAGATAATGAAGCTGTTGAAATTATATTTAATGAAGAAAATAAATGTGCGTAATTTGATAATATGAAGGGAGATACTCTTGAATTTGAGTATCTCCCTTTCGTAATGACTGATGATACGGAAAATATTGATTTACTACCGACTGAAAATGTAAAGACAGTAAAGAAAAAGATAATTAAAGGTTAAATAATATATAAAATTTTTTCGTTATTAAAATAATTACTTAATTCTTGAGAAAAGAATTCTTTATATTCAGCAAGAGTTTCTTTGGAATAAACGTATTTTCCATACCCAAACTGACCAAATTTAAAAGTTCGATTTTTTTCATTCATAGGAAGTAAAGTATTGGGGAAGATTTCAAGAATATTATTCTTTGCCGCGGCAGTATAACGATGGGAGATTATTTCAAAGGTAATAGGATATTTGCCTAACAAGATGCCAATTTGCTCAATTAAAGCTTTATATTTTGGCTTATTTTCCTTAGTCCAAAATACTGGTGCAATAATAATTCCTGTAGGATATCCAGCTTCGGCAAGCTGTTTAAGTGTGTCTAATCTCTTAGCTAATGGTGGTGTACGGTGTTCATAGGCGTTAATCACAGCATCTATATTTAAACTTAACCTAATTTCAGTGTGGTTATTGTGTTCAAGAGTTAGCAGACTGTTAACATCAGTATACTTGCTTACAAAGCGAAATCGTCCTTGCTTAGTTTTAGCAAAATGAAGTATAGCATCCTCAAGCACATGAGTATAAGGTTCTAATGCCAATGGATCAGAAGTAGCTGACCCTTCAAAAATAGTTATCTCTGGTAACCTGGATTTGATATATTCATCCGCTTTTGAAAATATTTCTTCGGAATTTGCATAAATTTTAATATAGGGACGTTTGGCCATCTGAGTATTGAGATAGCAATATTCGCACATCCCCATGCATCCACTAACTAAAGGAAGTTGATAATGGGCAGAAGGCTTGCATGATTGAAATTCGCTGATTTTTCTAACACCAATAACCAAGGTGTTTTTACCCTGTTGATATTTTGCTGGAGCATCACCTTTTAAAATAATACGAGTAGTTTTTTGATAATGAATAGGAATAGATTTTTCTTCGAAAAATTTTTGTAAGGCTTTACCTTTTGGATAGGTTAATGCTTTTTCTTCAAATATAACTAATTTAGGAATAAACATTATATTATCACCTTTACGATTATAGATAGAAAAGTAGCAGTAAAGTACATTTTTTTGAATCCATTATGATTTTTCTTAGTTTTATCATATAATTGAAGGTTTATCCAAAGTTTAAGATTGAATAGATAAGTTTAAATATGAAAATATTTATGGGTTATATGGATATGTGTTAATAAACTATGAGAGGAGTTTTTGAATTCTAATACCATTAAGGTTGGTATTAGAATTTTTAAGGAAAATTTTATTACTCTGTATTTATAGATTGTATGAGAGTCGTATTCCCCAGAAAAAACGCAATTTACGAAATTCGATTTAAATATAGAATTGGTGTTAATACTTTTGGTCTTAAGAAAAAATCGTTCAATCTTAGATCGCTGGAGAAGGTGGATATAGTTATCTAGCCCCAAAATATAAAGTAACAAATGAATGTATGATACAACGCTGGGCGAAAGCTGTCATGTATTTGGTAATGAAGGATTAATGCATTCACGAAAAAATGAAAAGAAAATTATAGTTTTAATTTAACATATATGTTTCACAAAAGGTTCATAATTTCTTCAAATTTAAATGATATCATTTTTTTAGTTAAAATAAATGAAGGAGTTTTGAATTATGAATATGACACATTACATGGAATTGTTGGCGGTTAATCAGCCTTGGAACTTAATTTTCTATATGGTAATACCAGTATTTTTAGCAGAAGCTTTAGTTGCTACTGAATTTTTTACAGTTTATCTTAAAAATTCTCATCCTGGTAACTGGAAAAAATGGAATAAGCGCTTAGGCATAGTCTTAGGATTTTACTTTTTGGGGATAGCATTGCAATTATGTGTTAATGTTATTCCATCTATCCAATGGCGGGGTATTTTAGACGTATTAGCAGTTGGTTCTTATGTTAGTGGTGTAATTCCGCTTCTGGGAATTTCCTTATTAGAACTAGGTATTATTGCTCCCAATAAGTCTGAGGATGAAAAGATGAAAGTGCATTTTCTTTTATTGATAGCGTTTCTAATTGTTTCACATATTGCTATGGTATTTGGCATGTCAGATCCAACATTGCTTGGTTGGCAGCCTAATACTATGGAAATACATCATCATATGAAGTAATATTATAATATTAGTATTAAAAGGGTACTTTAGGGTACCCTTTTAATACTAAATAGATAAAAAATATGCAAGGGAATGAAGTAACCATGCAACACACTGTATTGATTGTAGATGATGATAAGAAAATTGTAAATTTGTTAGAAGCTTATTTTCAATTGGAGAATTTTATAACCAGTGCATCTTATGATGGGCAGGAAGCTTTGCTATGGATTCGTGAGAAACATCCGGATATTGTTATATTAGATTTAATGTTGCCACAAATAAGTGGGTTGGAAATTTGTCGGCAAATACGTATGGAAAGCAATGTGCCGATTATAATGCTCACGGCTAGAGATGAAGAAGCCGATAAGTTGATTGGATTAGAAATAGGTGCTGATGACTATGTTACCAAACCGTTCAGCCCGCGTGAAGTTGTTACTAGAGCTAAAGTTATTTTACGACGCTCAAAAAATGTATCGAATGCTGATGAGCTGATTCGCGTTGGCAATATATCTATTGATATTGCTAAACATATTGTAAGTAAAGGAAAATTTACTATAGAGTTGACACCAACGGAATTTAAAATACTTGAGTTATTAGCGGCGAATCCTAATCAGGTATTTACACGGTTACAAATTGTTGAACAAGTACAAGGCTATGCTTTTGACGGATATGAACGTACGATAGATGCGCATATTAAAAATCTTCGTCGAAAGCTAAAAGATAGTCAACAAGAGTCAACTTATATACAGACAGTTTATGGAATAGGCTATAAATTAGCCAGTGATTATAATGTTTAATATTACTTGGCGAATTACTGGACTGATGTTTTTAACGATTTTGATAACTGTATTTTTACTGGTGTATTTAGCTAATCACCAAATGGAACTACATTTTAACACATACTTAAATGCGCAGAGTATTGATATGATAAATAAAATCGGTATGGATACACCGGAACAAATTTTTTTACAGTCGATTCATCATTCTCTATATTGGGTAGGTGCTATTCTTTTAATATTGGGTCTTATTGCTAGTTTTCTAGTTGCACAAAGTATCACTATTCCGATTCACAAGTTAGGTAAAGGTGTAGATTCTTTAAAAAAAGGAAATTATGGAGAGAAAGTAGATGTTATAGCTAATGATGAAATAGGTGAATTAGCTGTTGCTTTTAATGATATGTCAAAATCCTTAGCAGATAGTATTACTCTAAGAAAACAACTATTGGCTGATATTGCTCATGAATTAAAAACGCCATTGTCTGTAATACAGGGGAATTTAGAAGGTATGTTAGAAAATGTGATTAAGCGTAGTGATGAACAAATTCAATCACTATATGAAGAAACTTTACATTTGAATCGAATGATTAATGATTTGAAGGATTTAACGTTAGCCGAAACTAATCAGCTGACTTTGGAAAAAAAAGCTACGGATATCAATATTCTTATTGGTCGAGCATTGAATATGCTGGAGGCAATCGCAGATGATCAAGGGATTCTATTTGTAAAAAAATTGCAACCGGTTCCGGATGTTTTTGTTGATGTCAATCGCATAAATCAGGTACTTTATAACCTATTGGTAAATGCTTTGCGTTACACTCCTGATCAGGGGATAATTACTGTATATAGTGCATTGGTGGAAAAAAACAATGAAAGCTGGGTACAAATTATTATTGAAGATACGGGGTGTGGTATTTCTCAAAAAGATTTGCCATTTATTTTTGAACATTTTTATCGAGCTGATAAATCGCGAGATAAAAAAAGTGGTGGTTCTGGTATTGGACTAGCAATCGTCAAACAATTGCTAGAGATTCATAATGGATCGATACAGGCAACTAGTGTAGTGGGACAAGGTAGTAGGTTTATTATCTATTTGCCAGTTTCAACTGATATATAAAGTAGATTAGTATCTATATTTTAAATAGTCTAAAAATTTTTTAACTGCCAATGAGGCAGTTTTTTTATTGCGTAGAGCAATTGCGATATTTCTATATGCAGGAATATCGAGTTCTTTTAGAATGATCTTATAGGGAATCCGCTTTAATATTAATTGTGGTAGAATAATGATTCCTAAACCGCTTTCCACCATAGACATGATGGCATAATCATCCCAAGTTGTAAAACGTATCTTAGCAAAAGCTTAACTGAAAAAATATATAATACCAAGGTTGAAATAGCAAGGGAGCTGCAAGATATCAAGTATCAGGAAGAGGATTACAAATCTTATCGGGAAGAAATTGTAAATGAGCTTTTAACGTCAATAAAAGAATTGAATGAACAAAGTTTTCGGGTAAAAATGCACCAAAGATATGTAGATACCTATAAAAACAAAGATGCTTGGAATAATCTTGGGACTGGCAGTATAGCCGAAATAAAGGAGCATATATCAGCACTGATTACTTCGCTTAATGATGATGAATTGGCGAAGTGGTTCGATTATCTAATTTATACTGTTGATTTAGCCTACCTGCAAAATAGGAATGCAGGTAAGCCGATTAGAAGCATTATTCAAACAGCGGAAGAACTGTCTAAACTTACCTCGATTCCGCAAGTGATGCAGCAAAAATATACTATTGAAAAGGTACAAACGGATGAATTTTGGGAAAGTGCAGATATCCTAGAGCTGGAAGAGGTAAGAGAAGCCTTAAGAGAGTTAATTAAATTTATTGAAAAAGAAAAGCAAAAAATGTATTATACCAATTTTAGAGATGAAATCATTGAAGTGAAAGAAAACGATTCAATGTATATTGTGAATGACCTCAAGGATTATAAAAAGAAAGTAACCTTTTATCTCAAAGCCCATCAAGATGAGCTAGCAATCTATAAATTGCGTAATAATAAACAGCTTACTAAGATTGATTTGCAAACACTTGAGCGAATTATGTGGGAAGAACTAGGTAGTAAGGCTGAATATGAAAAAGAATATGGCAATACTCCGGTGGCTAAGCTAGTAAGAAAAATAGTTGGGGTCGATAGAGGTGCTGCCAATGAAGCTTTTAGTAAGTTCTTGAGTGAAGAAAAGCTAAATGTAGTACAGATACGATTTGTAAAGTTAATTGTGGACTATATCGTAACCAATGGTCTGATAGAAGATAATCGAGTATTTCAGGAAGAGCCGTTTAGAAGCCTCGGGAGCATTACAACGCTTTTCAAAGACAAAATGCAAGATGCAAGGGAAATAATGGATATCATAGCAGAGGTGAATAGCAATTGTGAAAGGGTTGTATAGAAGATGAAAGTGATGCATATTTATAAGTATATTTGTATAGGAATATAAGGAAATTGGGATTGTGAAAATCGTATTTGAGCGGTTTACAAAATAGAGTTTAGGAAAGTGTCTGCATAAAATAAAAATATAACCTTGTCACTATATAGTTTTGGAGATGATTCTATGATGACAATACCAGAATTGGCATGTATCTTGAAAATAGAGATGCTGATTTTGAAATAATTAAACATGATACACCGATCAGCACAGTACAAGATGCAAAGCAATATTTTAATATTGACTTTGCGGCACCTGTATTTGTAGTTCAGAGTGAAAAAGGAATCATGGTGCTAATTACGAGTGCTAAACGTGGTAAGTTAGATTTTAAAAAAATTAGTATGGAAATAGGAATTTCAAAATTAAAATTAGCAAATCGAGAAATAGCTGAAAAAGAAACGGGCTATAAAATAGGTTCTATGCCTTTAATTGGAAGTAACTTACCATGTATTTTTGATAAATCTTTGTTGAACTTTAAATACATTTATGGTGGTAGTGGGGATGCATTACATACTTTGAAAATCAAGCCTAATGATGTAGAGCACTTAAATAATGTTGTTTTTAGTTTTAATTAAACACATAGGTTTTGGGATAAAAATATTATAATGTCATATAGGAGAGTACATATTATGGATGGAACAATTCGCAGTAATATAAAAATAGGTGCAAGTGTTATGGTAGTACAGAAACAGGATCAGAGAACAGGAAAGCTTACTCAGGGAATCGTTCAAAGGATACTTACAAATTCACC
>NZ_CBDNNH010000027.1:0-14985 GCF_965318445.1 Anaerosinus sp.
ACCTTTGCCTCCTAGCAGGTATGCTTCAATTGAGCTCACTTTTCCTTCTATTGAAATCTTTCCTTTTCTGCCCATGAAAAATACTCCCTTCATAGAAACAGTTATATTATTTTAACTGTCTACTATAAAGGGAGCATATCATTAATTCGGTGCAGGCTTTTTTGTGTTTTGTGGAGAAATATGTAACTACAGTTTTGCAAAGAAGATAATATAAAAATGGGGATGAATATATGTGGATAATACAACTATAGGTTTATATTCAATGTGGGGTACAATAGTACAAGCTGTTGTGGCAGTGATTATGATTATAGCAACTGGTTATATTGCTTATAGCCAAAACAACTTATTAAAGAAACAAAATTCAATAGTATTATTAGATAAAAGGATAAAATTAGAAGAAGATATAATTAATTTGTGTAAAGAGATAATAAATTTATCAGACAAAACTGAAAACGCACCCTTTGAAAGGCGAGAATATATCAATCAATATTTAAACGAAATGCATGATATAACACGTAAGATAAAATTAAAGCAAGAAAGGATAAGATACCTATTCGATAATAAAGACAACAAGAAGGATTTAAATAATAGTATTGATGCTATTTATAAATGTATGAAAAATATAAGCGAATCATATTCAAAATATATATCAGATTATCCAACTGCAGAAAATCATATTAAAAAAGATGAAGCAAAAAAACAATATAATAGTGATAAATTTGAACAGATTGAAAAAATCACAAAACTTATGGAAAAAGTACATGATGAATTTATAAAGGGTACTAAACAATAATTGATAATATAAATTGATCATAACATCGTTGAAAATTTTACATAGGGAAACGTAAGCGAATCAAAATAAATACCCCTTAAAATTGATTCTACGAGGTCGTTTTTAGGATTATTTTAAATTTCTAAAAGCAAGGAGTATTCTTAATGAGTGTCGAAGAATTGAAAAAGAATTTATGACATGAAATAAAACCACAGCAGTCTTATAACACTAGTAATATCAATACTTAAGAGGGAATTTATTTTCCCACGATTTTCCCACAAAAACCGTATGTTTACCACATAAATCCCACAAACAATAAAATATATCGAATTAATTTAAAATAATAAAAAATTTATAAAGCTAGAAGATACTTTATAAAATATAGGCTTAAAGTTAAGTAATAATAAAATTAACTAGCCTAGGTTAAATTTTCATATTAGTTCCGATAATGATAAATTATCGGAACCAATGTTTTGTGGATTTTTAAAGCCATATATAACCATATATATGATTTTTATTAAGTAACGTTTTCTCTGCCAAATAATTTTAGACACCAAATACCCGAGATCCCAACTAAAACATAAATTATTCTGCTTAATAATGAACTTTGCCCACCAAACAAAGTTGCAACTACATCAAACTGAAATATACCAATTAAAAACCAATTTATAGCACCTATTATAACTAAAACCAAGGCTAGTCTATCCATGAGAATTCAACTCCTTAAATTTATACTAAAAATAATATGTTCAAAAAAATAAATATAAATTCAAAAATATTTTATTTAAGTAACATTTCATTGATAAAGTTAATAATTTAATAATATAGATACTGTAATAAGACTCTTCTATCATATTAAAATATTCTTATACTACTCTTTTTAATTTTAATTATAAAAAATTATTCCTACCTTATTTAAGCTTTCTCCAGCGTATATCTCAACTGTATGGAAGCAAAAAAGCCTGTATTGCGTAAAGTTTGCTCACTCCATATCTGCGACTCTATATATAAATCTAGGATTGATACTAATTTGTTAATGTAACAATAACAAAAAAGGCTCTAGCAAAATGTGCTAGAACCTCAATATTCAGTTGTACGCCTTGTACTATTTAGATACGACTAAAGAATTCAAATTAAACTATATTATACAGTAAAATCAAATTCGTATTATTATTGACGATCGCCTTTTTATTGTTTATGTAGAATAGAAAAAGATACCAAGCATAAATTAATTTGTGTTTGGTATCTTTTTTTTAATTCCAAGTATTAAATTTTATTTTTTCTTTTAGGCCTAAATCAAGTACAGTAACGAAACGTCTTCGTGGAACTTCTATTACAATACTACGTTCTACCCTAACTGATAATATATACTGATTTGAATTAACCTCACCTATAACGAATTGTATTAATGGGTTATAACTCAAAATTAAAACAATAAACATCATACTCTCTGAAAAAAAGGAATAAAATTTCGACTTGTTTTCATATTTTATATTTTTAACAAAACCCTCCAATGAGCTTATATATTATAACATTAAACAATCATTATAGCAAGTAAATAAATTCCATTCATATTTTCGATATTAATAAAATAACAGATAAATAAAAATCCACCAGCTTAGCTGGTGATATTCAGGCTACTCTTTACCAGCAACGCCAGCAGGCACATATGACGTCCTACAGCCGCATAAGTTTATTACTTGCTACCGGTGGCTATCGAACTTAATTGGTCATATATTTTATCTTCATGAGCGCTTTGAATCTCTTCGTCAAGATTGCTAAACCCTTTACTTTTACCTATGGATGTTGCTGGCATATTCTCAGCGTAACCTTTTTCCCATTTACACGCCGCTAAAATAGTATCGCGATCTTTTTTCATCCATGCAGGAGCATTTTCTTTAGCACCTTCAATAAGTAATTCTTCCGTTTGATTGCAATATTGCCTATTTCATCAGCAATTATTTCCTCAATAATATCTTGATCACTTAAAACGTCACGCACCAGTAATTTTCGATTGTAGCTTACACCATCGCGATTCGCACCATTAAATTCTGCTGGACCATCAAAAAATCTAATTTCATTACCAAGCATTTTACCAAGAGTAGCAATAGATTTTTCAAATTGGGTATTTGTTACTTCGGATTGGAAATAATAATTACCATCAGTATCCTTGCATGTCACGTATACTGATATTAGATAAAGAACCGTTCGACGCCATCACAGGGTGAGATTCCCTTCCGGCGGAACAGTTCTTTTCTTATTATTACATCATACAAATTAATGTCTCTTGGATCGATGTTTAGAGATCCATTTTGTTTTTCTGCAACTATTCTTACGGTATGGATTTTGTCTTTTATTTTAACGGGAACATAAAAACGATGATAGACTGCGACTTTAGGTTTCTTAGCAACCTTTGTATTTGGTTCGCTTTCTATAAGAACAGAATTTTTAATTAAATCTTTTATAGATAGCAATCCACCTTTTCTGATCTTATCTTCCGCGCGTTTAACTTTTTTATTGCTGGAGTAAACTATATGCTTTACATCCTTCGGCAATATACTCATAATCGCCTTATTGTCAGCTGTACTTAACTGTGTTTTTTCAGCAACCAAATTTTTAATATGACCAACTAAATCCTTATTTGTTACAACCGTTTCGGGTAACGCATTCGTAATATCAACAGGATGCACCTTTTCATCTGGATTCACATCTACATTTAGCGGTTGTTTCATGCCACCTTGATTTACATATAGTTGCCGCTGAAATAATGGTGCTTTATCACGCAAGTATTGTACTGGATCAATCTTAGTTTTGGCATGTGCAAGCATTGATTTAGTTACTTCTTTACTTTCTTGAACACCTCTACCAGTCTGTCTTAAACTATCATAAAATTTTTGTGTTTCAATATCTAATTCTTTTTTCTCTTGGGAGTAATCCTCAAGAGATTTTTTATATCCTTTACATTGCGCGAATTCGCTTGATTTATGGTGAGTCCATCTTCTTCTGTTTTTGTATCGTTTTTTAATTTTTCAGCAATATCGACACGTTGTGACATAACTGCTTAATATTTACTTAAAGGAATTTCTACATCTTGACCAGTAGAAGCGGCTTTTTGAATTTGTTCCTCGCTTACCCCAAGTTGCTCAATAATCTCAGCATCCGTACTTTGAAGCATTGCATTCGCATCAACATATATTTTTTCATTTGGACTTACATATTCTTTATGCGATTCTAATATTACAGGATCGAGACCCGAATCTGCCATTGTCTTAATTTCATTAAAAGTTTTCGTAACACCTTTTGCTACACGAACTCTTTCAATATTTTCATGCGCTCCCATTTAATCACCACCTTCAACTAACACATTTTGTTATATTTATTACACCAACGGATCGCGTTATACTCAATGTGTTTTTATAAATTTTTCTCAAATACCGTTAGTTTATGTTAATATTGCATATAAGAGGTGAGAAAAAGTGACAATTAGCGAACGAGAATAAAGAGATTTAGAAAAGAAAAAGGGTTAACTCAGAAAGAATTAGGCGATTTAGTTAATAAGTCGTCACAAGTTATTTCAAATTGGGAACGCGGATATACAACGACAATAAATCATGAGGATATAACGAATCTATCTAAAGTACTTGGTAAGTCTATAGAAGTAATAATTGGCACTGACTATGTTCCACCTGACACTTCTCCTAAACAACCAAAAGACCTAGTAAAATTCCTCAATCAAGCCGAGTTTATGTTTGACGGTGATACCTATAAATTAAACGATGATGATAGAGCTAAAATACGTGCTGCTCTTGAACTTGCGTTTTGGGATGCTAAAGAACTTAATAAGAGAAAAAAATAATCATACCTCCACAAGAGCGATATGATCTACATAGTTAATTTATATAGTTGTGGTTATTGACAGTATAAATTTTATAGTTTAAGATAAAACTATAAAAGGTGCTACCGATAAACGGTTAGCTCCCATTATACGATTAGTTTTTGATTAACCGCAAAGTTGGTAGCTGGGCGGTTAATCTTTTTTTATGGCAAAAACCAAGACGATGAAAAGTAACAAAGTTAAATTAACATCATTCATGGCATCACCCCCATTCCTCCGTATGTAACGGAATAAGAACGGGAACTAACCGCCTATCGTTATCGTAGCACCTTGGATAATTATAACATACATATTTTCTACTCAACAATAGTTTTTACAGGTGGGGTATTATGATAAATTACAAACTCCGTGTAAAAAACCTCGTAAATAAGCATGGTACAAGCAGTCCATTTGACCTATCTAAAGTAAAAATTATATACGCTCCTCACCCCAGTAATATTCGTGGATTCTTGGCTTGTGTATTAAAACGTAAGTATATTATTCTAAGTGATATCTTGTGATATCAAGCACAAAAATTAACTATCTGTCATGAGATTGGACACGCTCAACTACATAAAGGTTACGGCTACTATTTTCATGCAGACAATACATATTATGTTCCTGCTAAGAGAGAATTTGAAGCAAACAATTATTCAATACATCTACTATCCTACTCTAACGATATTAACGTGGATCTAATTATTGATGTGATTAATGATAAACATCCAGATCCCCATTTAGTACATACTATCTTATCAACGTTTATGGAGTGTGATGCAAATTGACTAGACAGGCAAAATAAGAACCTACAATCCAACAAAAAGGATGTAGGTTTTTATTATAAATGGGACCTTTACACCTCGAAAATATTATCAGAAGGTCTGGAACGGGTAGTACGATTTTACCCCATTACTTGCCATCGGAGTTTAGTTCTCCGAAAGAAATATTTATGATGATTGAGAACTTTGATCGTTTAAAATTATTAAATGTTAGCTACGATTCATATTTAACGGACCCAATAGCTTACCAACATTTTTATTATGATGAAAAAATTAAAACGATTACAAATAAAATATTTATTCGTCCTAATTCTGAAATTGCACATATTAGAGGAGTTGCAACTGTTACCGATTTAGGTTTATCATTTTACAATATATGCGTTAAATAAAAATATAATACAGCTTATAAAATGCAAGATAATGTAAGCCGCATTATATTTTTAACATATTCTACCGAACATATGTACTGTAAGGAGGAGTTATCATGAAAGAATCTGTAAGAAAACGCGGTGACATATGCTACTATCGCATCAATTTGGGAATCATAGATAACGAGAGAAAAGAAATCGAAAGGGCTGTTGGGACAATCGAAAAAGAGGCATGGAAAGCTCTCCGACAAGCTATGGTAGACCTTGACCAAACTGGACGCTATTTCGAGCCTAGTAGTAAATCATTTTCTGATTATCTTGATGAATTTATAGAAAGTCGCGAATTAAATCTAAAGGAGTATACTTTAATCATTTATAAGTCAGCTATAAAGAATCATTTAAAGCCAGCTCTAGGTAAATATAAAATTAAAAATATCTCCCCTGTCCTAATTCAAAAATTTATTGATAGCAAAAAAAGAGTAGGATTTAGCAAAAACACAACATTACTCATATTTGCAGTATTAAGAAAAGCATTAAAATACGCAGTTCATCCTTTTGGATATATAAAAATAAATCCAAAAGGATGAACAAATGCAACGTATCTTTGATAGGTTTGGATCCTCACATTTATTTTACGTACCAATTATGTTAGCTTATTACACAGGAATGAGACTTGGAGAATGTTTAGGATTAGAGTGGAAAAATATTGATTTAGATGGTAAAATTATTAAAGTAGAATCAACTTTATATGATAAAAACAAATCTACAAAAATAACAAAGGCGAAAACAAAGAACTCTATTCGTGAAATAGATTTTACGGATAAGCTTTTCACTATATTAAAGACTCAAAAAAACGTCAAGCCGAAAATAAATTAAAAGCATGAGATATTTCGGAAAATGGTGTAAAGAAGCATTTGGAGATGCTTGCGGTTTATCCTTTCATAGTCTAAGACATACTCATGCAACTGTACTTCTTGAAAATACTGCTGACGTGAAATATGTATCTACGAGACTTGGACATGCCTCCATAAAAATAACTTTAGATATATACGCTCATGTAACTCAAAAAATAAAAAATGCTAACATACAAATAATAGAAAATAGTTTTTATAATAGCCTTGCCCGCAAAATAAAATTGCCGCGGGCAAAAATAACGATAAGATAGATACTATCCCCTATTTATCTAATACGAAAAGGGATTTCACCTATAATGATAAAATTAGTTGATTATCTGAAACTACTGTCATTCTCTTTATAATATTTTATTTATTATACTTGAGCTTTCTCGCCTTTTATAAGTCATATTTTTATATGTCGAGAATATTTAGTCTTACAAATTTATTTAAGGAGTGAGTTTTATTTGGACAATGGAGTAAAAAAATTTCATCAAACATTTTGGTTTGCATTGCTCGCTATATTAGCGGTTCTATTCTTGTTGCTCTCTATTAGTGCTATATTGAATAAGAATTTTGTTCAGAAAGAAATAAAAACTGCATCTTCTACAACGATTTGTCCTATAGCTGGAATTGGCGATAAAGTAACTGATTTTGAAAGGGCTTATGGAAAAATGATTGACAAAGATAGCGGTAAGTCATTTAACTCTAATAAAATAAATATTCTTTTCTTAAATGATATTGTATATAATCTCACTGTTAGAATTAATTCACCGAAAAAATTGTCTATTGAGCATATAACAGGTTTTCTTCCATCTGATATGAAAATTATTAAAGAATATAGTGATGTTCAAGATATCGATGGAAAGCAACGGTATATTATAATGGCTGAAAGCGAAATGTTGAGAGCGATTTTTCCTAACGAACAAGGAAAATTTGTAATAGTTCAACGTATTTATATAAATAGAGGTGGCGGGTATAATCATTTTGCTATTGCAGTTGGTAATCACCCTTGATAAAAAATTCAAACAGTGAAGAATCTCCTACGTGAATAGAGTTTTAAATAGATTCTTACTTTATAAAAGTTGATTTTTGCTTAAACTGGATATACCTTTTACAAAATAAGAACTTGTGTTTGATTTTGTAAGCAAAAATTGTTATACTTTGAACAGGTAATAGTTATTAATGGAGGGTATTTTATGTCTATTGAATCACAACTTAATCAACGTCAACAAGAAATATTTTATTTTATTAAAGAATCCTTAATGAATAATGGATACCCCCCTTCTGTTCGTGAAATTGGTAAAGCTGTAGGGCTTAAATCAACTTCTACAGTTCATGGCTATTTAAATAAACTTGAGGAGTTAGGATTAATAAAAAGAGATCCTTCTAAGCCTCGTGCAATAGATATTTTAGATGAAAAGCCATGGCTAAAAGCTACGGTATCTATTCCACTCGTTGGACAAGTAACAGCTGGCATACCTATTTTAGCGGTAGAAAATATTGAGGAAGTTTATCCTTTTCCAAAATCACTACTTGGCACTTATGAGGATAATGTTTTTATGCTTACGGTAAAAGGGGAAAGCATGATTAATGCAGGAATCTTTGATGGTGATTATATTATGGTACGTGAACAAAATACAGCCAATAATAACGATATTGTAGTTGCGTTGATTAATGGTGAAACCGCTACAGTAAAACGATTTTTTAAAGAAAAAGACTTTATTCGATTACAGCCAGAAAATGATACCATGTCTCCTATTTATGAACGGAACGTATCAATTTTGGGTAAAGTTATTGGTGTCTTTAGACAATTGTAGAAAACTCCAAGGGTGAAAATTTCATCCTTGGAGTTTTTTTAAAAAATAAATTTATTTTGCCAAATTTTTATATTGATTTAATCTTTCCTTCGCATCTTTTTCTGTCTTATTAAATAACTCTTGTGCAATGTCAGGAAATTGTTTTTTCAATGAAGAATATCTAACCTCACCCATCAAGAATTCTTGAAAGTTTAAAGAGGGTTCTTTAGAATCCAACATGAAAGGATTTTTGTTTTCATCTTTTAGTAGTGGATTATAACGATATAAAGACCAATACCCACTATCTACAGCTCTTTTTGCTTCTAATTGACTAAACCCCATCCCTGCTTTTAAGCCGTGATTAATACATGGAGCATAAGCGATAATTAAGGATGGACCAGGATAAGCCTCTGCCTCTTTAATCGCTTTCATTGTTTGATTTTTATCGGCTCCCATTGCAATTTGTGCTACATAAACATAGCCATAACTCATTGCCATCATACCTAAGTCTTTTTTCTTTGTCTTCTTACCTCCGGCAGCAAATTTTGCGATCGCCGCAGTTGGTGTTGCTTTTGAAGATTGCCCGCCTGTATTTGAATATACTTCAGTATCGAATACTAAAACATTGATATCTTCTCCTGAAGCTAGAACATGATCAAGTCCGCCAAAGCCTATATCATAGGCCCAGCCATCTCCACCAAATAACCAATGGGAACGTTTTACTAAAAAGTCTCGATTCGTATAGATTTCTTCTAATAGTGGATGAATATTTCTTTCACTTTGAATTAAAGCGAGAAGTTTATTGGAAATTTCCCTGGAAATATATGTATCATGACTGTTTTCTAACCACTCTTTACATCCCGCAGTCAATTCTTTAGATAAATTTAATTCTTGCAGGTGTTTAATATTTTGAATTAATTGTTCTCGGATTTGTTTAGCTCCTACAAGCATACCTAAGCCAAACTCTGCATTATCTTCGAATAATGAATTTCCCCAGGCTGGGCCATGCCCTTTTCTATTCGTTGTATATGGAACTGATGGAGCGCTACCGGCCCATACAGAGGAGCATCCTGTTGCATTGGCAATCACCATTCGATCACCAAACAATTGCGTAACTAATTTTGCATATGGCGTTTCGCCGCATCCAGCACAAGCTCCCGAAAATTCAAGTAATGGTTGTTCGAATTGACTTCCTTTAACAGTAAATTTATTCATTGGATTTATTTTTTCTTCTACATTCAAGGTATACTGCCAAGAAGCATCTTTTGAGGTCTGAGTTGCCAATGGTTTCATTATCAATGCTTTATTCTTCGCCGGGCAAACCTGAGCGCAGTTACCACAGCCAGTACAATCTAATGGTGATATTGCCATATGATATGCTAACTCTTTAGCACCTATGGCAGGCTTATGGAGGAATGAATCTGGCGCATGATTAACTTCTGCTTGACTTAAGAGCACTGGACGAATTGCTGCATGAGGGCAAATATAGGAACATTGATTACATTGAATGCAATTTTCATCATTCCATTCAGGAACATTAATTGCAATTCCCCTTTTTTCATAAGCTGCACTTCCAAAAGGAAAAGTTCCATCTTCTAACCCATTAAATGCGCTAACTGGCAATTTGTCACCTTCTTGACGAGCAATTGGCAATAAAATATTTTCAATAAATTCCGGCATGTATTTTTTAGGTTCATCAACTTTAGCTTCTAAGTTATGCCAAGCGTTCGGAATTGTAATTTTTATTATGGCAGAAACGCCTTTTTCGATCGCATTATGATTCATTTTAACAATATGATCACCTTTATGACCGTAAGAAGCAACAACAGCATCTTTTAAATAGCAGATTGCATCATCTACTGGAATAATTTCAGCAATTTTGAAAAAGGCGGATTGCATAATCATGTTAATTCTACCGCCTAAACCAATTTCTTCAGCAATTGCAACGGCATCAATGATGTAGAAATCAATATTATTCTGGGCAATATATATTTTCATTGAGTTTGGAAGATAGATTTCTAAGTCTTTTTCAGTCCAACGACAATTTAACAAGAATTTTCCTTTTGCTTTTAATCCGCTTAGAATATCATATTTATCTACATAGGATTGATTGTGGCAAGCAACAAAATCAGGTTGATTGATTAGATATGGTGATTTAATTGGATTATTACCAAAACGCAAGTGAGAAATTGTAACTCCACCAGATTTTTTTGAATCATAAGAAAAATAAGCTTGCGCATACATGTTCGTATGATTTCCAATAATTTTAATTGCATTTTTATTGGCTCCGACAGTTCCATCGGAACCTAGTCCCCAAAATTTGCAACTTGTAATAGAAGGAGTATGAAGAATAAAATCATTTATTTCTGGTAAAGAAGTATGATTTACGTCATCATCAATCCCTACGGTAAAGTTATCTTTTGGTTTTGCCATAGATAAATTTTCGAAAATTGCATACACATGCGCCGGAGTTACGTCTTTTCCACCTACTCCACAACGTCCGCCAACAATGACTGGTTTTAACTCTTCATTTCCATAAAAAACAGATTTTACATCTAAGTATAAAGGTTCTGCAAAGGAACCAATTTCTTTGGTTCTATCTAAAACCGCAATTTTTTTTGTCGTTTTAGGGATTGCAGCAAGAAAATGCTTAGCTGAAAAAGGTCTGTATAAGTGAACCGTGAGAACACCTACTTTTTCTCCTTGACTATTCAAATAATCAACAACTTCTTCAATCGTTTCACACATTGAGCCCATTGCAATAATAATTCTTTCTGCATCCTTTGCACCATGATAATTAAATAGATGATATTCTCTACCTGTAAGTTTACTGATTTCTTGCATATATTCTTCTACGATATCGGGAATATTCTTATAATATTTATTTAATGATTCTCTATGTTGAAAATTAATATCTGAAGTTTGAACGGTCCCCCGTAAAACTGGATGATCTGGGTTTAGAGCCTTGCGTCTAAAACGATTTAACGCTTCATAATCTAATAATTTAGCCAATTCGTCATATTCTAGAAGTTCAACTTTTTGAAGTTCATGAGATGTTCTGAATCCATCAAAAAAGTTTAAGAAAGGAACACTCGTTTTAATGGCTGATAAATGTGCTACAGCAGCTAAATCCATGACTTGTTGTACGCTGCTTTCTGCCAGCATTGCAAAACCAGTCTGCCTCGTTGCCATGACATCAGAATGATCGCCGAAAATACTAATTGAATTTGATCCAACAACACGTGAACTAACGTGGAAAACACCAGGTAGCAGTTCTCCGGCAATTTTGTACATATTAGGTATCATAAGAAGTAAGCCTTGCGAAGCTGTATAGGTTGTAGTTAATGCACCGGATTGTAAAGATCCGTGTACTGCTCCAGCCGCTCCGCCTTCTGACTGCATTTCAACGACTTGAACTGCTTGACCAAATATATTCTTCTTCCCTTGCGCAGACCATTCATCTACGTGCTCTGCCATATCCGATGATGGCGTAATTGGATAGATTGCTGCTACGTCAGTAAAAGCATAAGAGATATAAGCTGCTGCTGTATTACCATCCATAGTTTTCATTTTTCTCTGTACATTGTTTGCCATAAGTGTATAATCTCCTCTCAAAATAAAAAGCCCCTATTCGAGTATATATACACTCGAATAGGGGCGTAAAAAATCTACGCGTTACCACCCTTATTTATCACTTAAAATCAGTCCAACAACCGATTCTCATCTAACGCATGAGATACGCCCCTGCCTAATCGCTAAATGCTTTCGGAGAAGAGTTCATGGGTGATTTAATCAATAGAATTACTATACCGATTTTCAGCAAACATCAGCTCTCTGCAATAGTTGAATTCTATCTTTATTCCCAATCATCACTTGTACACTACAGAAATATAAAACTGTAAATTTGTAAACCTTATGAAGTAGATTATGACATCAAAATTAAAATATGTCAATGCTTATTCTTATTTTTTAGTACAAATAAAATTTATAAACTTTATGTAGGTTATTAATGAACAAGTACAATAAATTGAACTTGTTGTACTAAAATATTTTTTATTTATATTGAGCGCATAATCTACTGATTTAAAGATTTATAAAATATATATCCTTATAAGTATAATTATAAGGATATATATTTTATGTAAAAAATGCAGGATATGTAATATTTATGACGAATTTTATAATATATTGACATATAAGATTTAAATTAATCCTTTTTATGGTATATCTTTATATAGTAATGCATTTGATTTGTATATGTTCTTATATAAACATTAGATATTCCTATTCAATTAGGATGAAAAATTGCGTATACATGATTCTAAAAAAACATTTTTTACTACAAAATAAAAATTAGGGAGATACTTGTTTTGAATACCCAACCTATTACCTTAGATTATTTTATGGATAATTTTATAGAATTTATAAAAAGAGATTCTGCCAATGGGAGACCTGCACAAGATACTTTAAATACATATACTTCAAATATAAAACAATTTTTTATTTGGTGTTATTCTATCAGTAATCAGCAACCGCTTAGTTGTACTCCCGAAGATATAAAAGAATATCGTAATTATCTTTGGGAAAAACGTCAATTGCGCGTTTCTACCGTATCTTTAAAACTAACCGCAATTAGACGCTTTTTTGAAGCTGCACTTCTTCGAGGGCTTATCCAGATAAATCCGGCGAATGATGTCTATGCTGGTGAAGACCCTATGCTTAATTTGCAAACAACAAAGTATCTTAATGAAAATAAATTGCAGGATTTGATTAATCTTATTCCGAAAGATGGCGTAACAAATTTACGGTCTAGAGCAATAATTGCTTTGATGGGACTACAAGGATTGCGAACAGTTGAGATTCATAGGGCTAGCATTGAAGATATTGACTTTAATACTGGTGTTATGCTAGTGCGTGGGAAAAAACGTGATGGTCGAGTATATTTAAGACAAGATACAGTTAAATTGTTAATAACATATTTAAAAGTAAGAGGGTTTGCACAAAGAGATGATCGTGGCACTCCACTTTTTATTTCAATGGCTTATCATAATAAGGGAGGTAGAATATCTCGTTGTGGTGTTCGTGATATAATTAACAAATTATTTATTCAAGCAGGAATAAAGGCAATGTCTAATAATCATTTAAGTTGTCATTTGCTAAGACACTCTTGCGGAACCAACTTATATATGCGAACTAAGGACTTACGGGTAGTCCAAGAGGTACTACGTCATAAGAAAATTGACACTACAACAAAATATGCTCATATCCATGATCAAATGCAAAAGAGATATACGGAAGAGATAAATATTGATATATTATAATTACGGATAGTTAGACCGATTTCCACATTGATATGATTCTATCCTCATGTACAGAAGTGAATTATTAAACGGAATACTCAGGTATGAATATACTGCTTATAAGACAGAGTGTAATGACAATAACTTGTTATTAATACAAGTATTTTTATAAATTTGCATACATCTTTGAGATAGATATTTTATTCTTTACCATTTTGCAATAAGGATTTATGAAATAAATAATACCCTTGATTTATTAATGTTTATAGCCGTTTTGATGGTGATGCTATTTATCTTATCAATTTCATTTTTCAATCTTTCAATTAAATAAGTTTATATTTTTTAATTGATGAGTTGATACTTTCTTTAAATATATTAGCAGGCACATCTCCTATTTGTTCTAATATTTTTCCTAAAACTGCTTGACTTATTGTTGTAAGATTAGTTTTCATTTTCTATAACCATTTTTTATATTTTATAATATAAAATGTAAAAAATAAAACATTCCCCAAAAAACGACTTCGTAAAATCGATTTTAAGACGCGCTTTTTTTTTTTTGCTTATGTTTCCCTATGTGTAAAAATTGGAGATATAACGAGTGATTTCTAGCAGTGTTATCAGCATTGGCGATTTTTACGTGTTGTTCCCCTTTTTTCTTTTTGGTTAATATAATTTTATTGTTATTGTGTCTAGAAAGAGATATGAAGATGAATTTTCTTCAAATTAAATTAGACAATCTAGTATTTTAATAAAACAGCAATAGTCCTAGATCAAGTGCAGTAGTGGAACCTCTTCGTGGAAGCTATGTTCTACCATAACTGGTAATATATAATGATTTGAATTAAGTGACTTGTATTAGTGGATTGTAACTAAACATTAAAGCAATAAACACCATACTCTTGAAAAAAAGAATGAAAATTCGACGCGTTTTTATTTTCTATACTCTTAATAAAAGTCTCAAATGAACTCATATACTATAACAAGTAAATAAATACCATTTATATTTTGAATATAAATAAAATAGCACATAAAGCAAAAAAGCCTGCACTAAATAAAAAGTGAACTGCACCCTGTCAAGTAGACAGATGAAAAACTAAAAATTTTATGCAACTAGGGTCTGATTTCGATATTCTATCGGAGTCAGACCTTTTAGGTTTTTCTGTAATCTTTTCGTGTTATAAAAATTTATGTATTCATCAA